>JAJYAW010000100.1 GCA_021779335.1 Myxococcales bacterium
GGCGTGGCGCGAGAAGCGGAGGCGAGCGGTCTTCCCGGCGGGGACCTACCTGATGCGGGTCGCGCACGGCGTCGCGTGCGCCGCCGCCGGGTAGGCGAGGCCTCCGAGGACCCACTTCACCGCCGCTGGTCGCGAGCCCACCCGGGTGCGCCGGGCGGGGGTGTGTCCGCGGCCCGATCAAAGGACGATCTGGCAGGTGAATCGAGCGCGCGGGATGGCGATGCCAACGCAGCGATCGCCCAACCCCGGCTCCGCGGCGCTCTCGCCCCCTGGTCTCGGAGGCCTCAGGGTGCCATGCATCGAGATCTACTCTCGGTCGGCTACCGCTACTCTCGGTCGGCTACCGCCGGCCACCGCGCCCGCGCCGCCACGACCACGAGCGCGATCCAAGCGAGGTCGGCCAGGACGAGGTGTCCGATCTGAAGCCCGACCGGCGCGAGCAGGACCAGGCTGACGAGCCCGAGCAGCACCTGGCCCCATGCGAGCGCCGTGGCCACCGTCCCGGCCGCGCCGACCCTCGAGCTGGGAGCCTCTCCGGCGCGGCGTGCCGCGAGGGAGATCGCCAGCGCCGCCGCCACGGCGAGCGGGGGGTGGAGCATCCGAAGCCGCAGGAGCAAGCTCCCCGCCCCGGCCAGGTCTTGACGCAGCCCGGCGCCGAACGACGTGGCCGGGTAGAGCGTGTCGCCCAGCGCCGCCACCGCCCCGCTGGCGCCGGCCAGCATGAACGCCAGCCCCGCCACCGCCAGCGCCGGCGTCACGCCGCGCGTCGCCCGGCCCGGCGGCGCGGCCGGCGCCTCGGCCCACGCCGCGGTGAGCACCAGCGCGCCGAGGAGCAGGAGCGTGTTGGTGAGGTGGATGGCCATGACCCAGCCCCGCGACGGAGAGGTGTCTCGGGCCACCCAGCCGAAGAGGACCAGCGCCGCGCCGAGGAGCGCCTCCAGGACGACGAGGCCGAGGCTGGCGGCGGCGGCGCGCCGCGCCGGGTGGCCGGGCGGCAGCGCCTTCCGGGCCAGCAGCAGGAGGGCCACCACCAGGAGCAGCGCCAGGCCGCTCGTCCAGCGATGGGTGAACTCGATGACGGTCTCGAGCGCCGGCGCCCGGGGCAGCACCTCGCCCTGGCACGTCGGCCAGTGGCGCCCGCAGCCGGCGCCCGAGCCGGTGGCGCGCACCAGGGCCCCCCAGGCGATGACCGCCACGTGATAGGCCACCACCGTCCACGCGAACCAGCCGAGCCGCCTCGCCATCGTCCCCTCCGCCGTCGCCCTGGCCGGCGCCGGACGCTCCCGGCGCCCTCGCCTACGGCTCCGTCTTCAGCACCGCCCCCTGCGCCGCGTTGGACACGAGGAGCGCGTACCTGCGCAGCCACTTCGAGCCGACCACCTTCCGCGGCGGGACGAAGCCGGCGCGGCGCCGGGCCAGCTCCGCCTCGTCCACGCCCAGCTCCAGCCGGCGCGCCACCGTGTCGATGGTGACCGGATCGCCGTCCCGCACCAGCGCGATGGTGCCCCCCTCGGCCGCCTCGGGCGAGACGTGGCCCACGCAGGCGCCGCGGGTGGCGCCCGAGAAGCGGCCGTCGGTGACGAGCCCGACCGAGTTGCCCAGCCCCATCCCCATGATGAGCGAGGTGGGGGCCAGCATCTCCTGCATGCCCGGCCCGCCCTTCGGCCCCTCGTAGCGGATGACCACCACGTGGCCGGCCTCGACCCGGCCGGCCATGATCCCGGCGATGGCGTCGTCCTGCGAGTCGAAGCAGATGGCCCGGCCCGTGAAGGTGCGCATGCCGGGCTCGATGCCGGCGGTCTTCACCACGGCCCCCTCGCGCGCCAGGTTCCCGAAGAGGACGGCGATGCCGCCCACCGGCGAGTAGGCGTGCTCCAGGTCGTGGATGACCGACCGGTCCTTCACGTCGGCGGCGGCGATCCGGTCGCCGATGGTCTCGCCGCTCACGGTGAGCGCCCGGGTCCGCACCACGTCGCCGCGCCGCGCCACCTCCTTCAGCACCGCCCCCACGCCGCCGGCCCGGTGCACGTCCTCGATGTGCACGGTGGAGAGCGAGGGGGCGATCTTGGCCACGTGCGACACCTGCTGCGCCACCGCCTCGATGTCCGCCAGGTCCAGCTTCAGGCCCGCCTCGCGGGCGATGGCCAGGAGGTGGAGGATGGTGTTGGAGGAGCCGCCCATGGCCATGTCGACCACGATGGCGTTCTGCACGGCGTCCTGGTTCAGGATTCGGCGCAGGCGGAACTCCTCCCTCCCGGCGATCTCCACGGTCCGGCGGGCCGCGCGGCGGACGAGCGCCTCGCGCTCCGGCGTCAGCGCCAGCACCGTGCCGTTGCCGGGCAGCGCGATCCCCATGGCCTCGCAGAGCACGTTCATCGAGTTGGCGGTGAACATGCCGGAGCAGGAGCCGCCGGAGGGGCAGGCCCGGCACTCGATCTCGTAGAGCTCCTCGTCGGTCATCTTCCCCTGCGCCCGCCTGGCCACCGCCTCGAAGGCCGTGCTGAGGTCGACCGAGGTGCCGTCCTTCAGCACCCCGGCCTTCATCGGGCCGCCGGAGCAGAAGACCGTGGGCACGTCGACCCGCAGCGCCCCCATGACCATGCCGGGCACGATCTTGTCGCAGTTGGGGATGCAGAGGAGGGCGTCGAGCTGGTGCGCCTCCATCATGGTCTCGACGCAGTCGGCGATGAGCTCGCGCGAGGGCAGGCTGTAGCGCATGCCGGCGTGGCCCATGGCGATGCCGTCGTCCACGCCGATGGTGTTGAACTCGAAGGGCACGCCGCCCGCCTTGCGGATCTCGTCCTTGGCGATGCGGCCGTACTCCTGGAGGTAGAAGTGGCCGGGGATGATGTCGACGTGGGAGTTGGCGATGCCGACGAACGGCTTCGCGAAGTCCTCGTCCTTGAGCCCCACGGCGCGCAGCAAGCTGCGGTGCGGGGCCCGCTCGTAACCCTTCTTGATCGTGTCGGAGCGCACGGTCAGGTTGTGCCTCCCCCGGGCGCGCCGAGTCAACCGGGGTCCCCTCCCGCTGCCCGGAATCCGTGCGGCCCGAGCGGCCCCGCGCCCGGGATCAGCGCCGCCCGCCGCGGTTCCCCGTCGCCGCCGCATTGCCGCTCCGCGCGGTGGGCGCTACCATCGGCGCCACGCCACCCCCCTCGAGGAGAACGACATGCTGGGCGATCACATCCGGGCGCTGAAGGACGGCCGCTGGCTCCACGGCATCGACCTCGGCGACCAGCGCGTCCTCTACCTCGTGGAGGCCCCCGGCCTGGCGCCGGGCGACCGGCTGCGCCGGGTCTACCGGCCCGAGTTCACCGCCGGTTCCAGCAAGGTCGAGCTGGTGGTCCACCGCGAGCCCGCCTACCCCGCCAAGGCGGTGGTGGCCCGCGCCTGGAGCCGCTTCATGGATCCCTCGGTGGTCGCCATGTTCCGCGACTCGGAGGCGTTCGCCGCCTGGTGCAAGATCGGGCGGATCCCCGAGGCGCCACCGCCGGACGCCGCGCCCGCCAGCGCGGCGCCGGCCAAGCCGCCGGCGCCCGTGCAGGTCGCCGCGAAGCGGGCCGTCGGGACGCAGCCGGCCGCGAGGAAGGCGGCCCCGGCGAAGCCCGCCTCGATGCAGCCGGTCTCGAGGAGGGCCGCCGTCAAGAAGCCTTCCCCGGAAAGGCCCACCGCGCGGAAGCCGGCGAGGACGGCCGCCAGGAAGGCTGCTCCCAGGAAGGCTGCTCCCAGGAAGGCTGGTCCCAAGAAGGCTGCTCCCAGGAAGGCGCCCACCAGGAGCGCCGCAAAGAAGAAGGGGCGCCGCTAGGCGCCCCCGGGGTCCACCGTACGACCGGGCGGCTCTACCGCCCGCGCACGCTGGCCTGCGCCCACATCTCGCGTGGGGCGCGCAGGTCCTCCATGATGGCCACGCCCAGCGCGCACCCGAGGAGCACGGCGAGCGCGAGCATCCAGGGGCGGAACGGCAGGAACTCGTCCTGGGATCCGCGGGGTCGCTTGCCTGGCTCGGTCCGACGCTGCGTCATCAGCTAGAAGCTAGATCGCGATCGGGGGTGGGCGCAACCCCTCGGCCTCGAGGCGGCGGGCCCCGCACCCGGGACGGCGCCTCGCCACGCCGGGCCCGGAGGTGGGGGCGGGGGCGGGCGTGAGACCATCCTCCCGTCACGAGGTGCGGCTCGAGGCTCGACCCGGTCCCTGCCCGGCGCGCCCTGGCGAGCCCCCTTGGGACTGGTTGCCCGCGCTCGGAGGGCGGTATGACCGGGACCATGCTCCTCACCTCCGCCCTGGCCGCGCTGACACTCGCCGCCGCCCCGCCCCGCACCTTCCGCGTCGACTACCTGCACACCGGCACGGCCCGCGGCGAGACCTTCGCCCTGGATCGGCTGGTGGTGGAGCCGCTGCCGTGGCCGGGCCGGCTGGACCGGCCCATCGACGACACCAACCTCGGCAAGTACCTCTTCGAGATCCGCGACCGGGCCACCAACCGCCTGCTCTACTCGCGCGGCTTCAACTCCATCTACGGCGAGTGGGAGACCACCGCCGAGGCCCGAACGGCGGCGCGGACCTTCTCCGAGTCGCTCCGCTTCCCGGCGCCGGCGTCCCCGTTCCAGGTCGTCCTGAAGGAGCGCGGCCCCGACCAGGCCTTCCGCGAGGCCTGGACGCTGCTGGTGGACCCCAAGGATCAGGAGGTGGACGACGCACCGCCCCCGTCGCCCGGGCCGGTCATCGCGCTCCACCAGAGCGGTCCGCCGGAGGCGAAGCTCGACCTCCTGCTGGTGGGCGACGGCTACACGGCCGCGGAGCGCGGCAAGTTCGAGGCCGAGGCGAAGACGCTGGTGGCGGCGCTCTTCGCGCACGAGCCGTGGAAGAGCCGCCGGGCGGACGTGAACGTGTGGGGGCTCTGCCCGCCCTCGGAGCGGTCGGGCGTGTCTCGCCCCTCCACCGGCCAGCACCGGCGCAGCCTGGTGGGGGCCTCCTACGACGCCTTCCGCTCCGAGCGGTACGTCCTCACCTTCGAGAACCGCACGCTCCGCGACGTGGCCTCCTTCGCCCCCTACGACGCGCTGGCCATCCTGGTGAACGGCGACACCTACGGCGGCGGCGGCATCTTCAACCTCTACGCCACCGTGGCGGCCGGATCGCGCTGGGCCCCGTACGTCTTCGTCCACGAGCTGGGGCACTCCGTGGCGGGGCTCGCCGACGAGTACTTCACCAGCGACACGGCCTACCTGCCGGCCAGCGACCGGCCCGAGCCGTGGGAGGCCAACGTGACGGCCGACCCCACCGCGGCCAAGTGGGCCGACCTCGCCACCCCCGGGCTGCCCCGCCCCACCCCCTGGCCCAAGGACGCCTTCACCAGGCGCGCCGCGGAGCTGCAGGCGCAGCGCAAGGCCATCCGGGCGCGCCGCGGGCCGGAGCGGGAGATGGACGAGCTCTTCCTGCTGCAGCAGCGCGAGGAGACGGCGCTGCTCGCGCCGCTCCACGGCCAGGTGGGCGCCTTCGAGGGGGCCAACTACGAGGCGCGAGGCTACTTCCGGCCGCAGGCCGACTGCGTCATGTTCAGCCGCGACGAGGTCCCCTTCTGCGCCGTCTGCCAGCGGACGCTCGCCAGGGTCATCGACCTGTACGCGGGGAAGGCGCCTTGAGCCACGGCGCCGCCCGCGCCTCCTGCCTGGCGCGCCATCCGACCGGCGGGCCCGGCCCGTGATCGAACCCGGCGTCCCCAGCCTCCGCGCCTCCCACTCGCGCGGCACGCTCCTGGCGCTGCAGACGCTCGAGCCGGACCGGCTGGCGCTGGTGCTGGCGCAGCTGGAGCCGCACGTCCGGCGCGGCCTCACCGAGGCGGCCGCCTCCGACCGGATCCCGGCCGCCTGGGACCTGGCGCTGGTGCGCGCCGAGGTGGCGATCATCGGCCGCGACGCCATGCGCCGGGTGGCACGCGCCACGCTGGTGGACAGCCTGGGCGGCCCGCAGCTCGGCGCCCTGGTCTCGGCGGCGCTCGGCCTCTTCGGGGCCAGGCCGCCCGCGCTCTACGGCTGGACCGGCAAGGCCTGGGCCCACGTCACGCAGGGCTGCGGCGCGCTCCGGCTGGACCGGACCCACGGCGACGAGGCCTGGCTGGTGCTGGAGGGGATGCCTGCCGAGCTGGTCGACGTCGAGTACCTCGAGGCCATCGCGGGGGCGCTGGAGGCCATCCCGGCCATCTGCAAGGTGGAGGGGGACGTCTCGGCGCAGCCGAGGACCGACGGCGGCCGGTTTCACGCCCGGTGGCACGCCGCGAGGTAGCGCGCGGCGCGGGAGGCGGCTGGCGGCGGAGCCCGACGCTGCGCGGGTGGCCGCGGCGGGGCCGGGGCGCTAGCGTGGGCCTCATGGAACGGGTCCGCGTCGAGTCCTGGCTGGGCAAGCGCATCGTGGTGGTGGACGGCACGGACGCCGCCGTCGACGAGTACGCCACCGTCCTGCGGCAGGGCGCGGCCTTCCTCGCGCAGGAGCCGCTCGGCTCGGTCCTGCTGGCGACCGTGGTGACCCGGGCCCGCTTCGGCGCCGGCGCCGCCGAGCACATCAAGGCCTACTCCAGGGCCATCCGGCCGCACGTCAGGGCGAGCGCCGTGGTCGGCCTCTCGGCGCTGCAGCGGGTCATCTTCACCACGGTGCGCCCCTTCCTCCACGGCTCGGTGCGGGACTTCGCGACGCTGCAGGAGGCCAAGGCCTGGCTGGCCGGCGTGGCCGGAGCGCCAGGGTCGCCAAGGTCGCCGTAGGTCCCGGTCCTGACGCGGCGCGTCCTGACACGCCGCCGGTTCCGTGATCTCCTCGGCGGCCCACCCCGCGCCCCAGGGAGCCTCCCCGCGTGACCGCCGCCACCCCGTATGCCTACCAGCTGCTGGTGAAGCGCCTGCTGCTCAACCCCGTGGTGGACGCTCCGGACCAGGAGATCGTCTACCGGGGGACCCGCCGCCACACCTACCGGGACCTGCGGGAGCGGGTGGCGCGGCTCGCCGGCGCGCTGGCCCGGCTCGGCGTCGAGCGGGGCGACACCGTGGCGGTGATGGACTGGGACAGCCACCGCTACCTGGAGTGCTTCTTCGCGGTCCCCATGATGGGCGCGGTGCTCCACACCATCAACGTGCGGCTCTCGGCCGAGCAGATCCTCTACACCATCGAGCACGCCGAGGACGACGTCATCCTCGTCAACGCCGAGTTCCTGCCCATCCTGGAGCACATCCGCGGGCGGCTCTCCGGCGTGAAGAAGATCGTGCTCCTCACCGACGACGAGGCCCGACCCGCCACCACCGTGCCGCTCGAGGGCGAGTACGAGGCGCTGCTGGCGGCCGCCTCGCCGGACTTCGCCTTCCCCGACCTGCCCGAGGAGACGCGCGCCACCACCTTCTACACCACCGGCACCACCGGCCTCCCCAAGGGCGTCTACTTCTCGCACCGCCAGCTCGTGCTCCACACCCTGGGGGCGCTGGCCGTGCTCGGGACGGCCACCTCCCAGGGGCGCTTCCACCGCGGCGACGTCTACATGCCCATCACCCCCATGTTCCACGTGCACGCCTGGGGCCTCCCCTACGTGGCCACCATGCTGGGCGTGAAGCAGGTCTACCCGGGCAAGTACGCGCCCGACCACCTCCTCGAGCTCATCGCCCGGGAGGGCGTCACCCTCTCCCACTGCGTCCCCACCATCCTGCACATGCTCCTCAAGGCGCCGGGAGGCGAGCGGTTCGACCTGTCGCGCTGGAAGGTCCTGGTGGGCGGCGCCGCCATGTCGACGGCGCTCTGCCAGGCCGCGCTGGCCCGGGGCATCGACGCCTTCGCCGGCTACGGCATGAGCGAGACCTGCCCCATCCTCACGCTGGCCCAGCTCGACCCGGGCGATCTGGCCCTCCCCCCCGAGGCGCAGGCGGTGCGGCGCTGCAAGACCGGCCGCCCCCTGCCGCTGGTGGAGGTGCGGGTGGTGGACGAGGCGCAGGCGACGCAGCCGCCCGACGGCCGGTCCACGGGCGAGATCGTGGTGCGCGCCCCGTGGCTGACGCAGGGCTACCTCAAGGAGGAGAAGGCCTCCGAGCGGCTCTGGCACGGCGGCTGGCTCCACACCGGCGACGTGGCCCACCGCGACGACCGCGGCTTCCTGAAGATCACGGACCGGACCAAGGACGTCATCAAGATCGGCGGCGAGTGGGTCAGCTCGCTGGAGCTGGAGGACATCCTGGCCCAGCACCCCGGCGTGGCGGAGGTGGCGGTCATCGGCATGCCCGACGCCAAGTGGGGCGAGAAGCCGCTGGCGCTGGTGGTGCCGAAGGCGGGCGCCGCCGGGATCGACGAGCGGGCGCTGCGCCACCACGCCCACGCCTTCGTGGAGAAGGGCGTGGTGAACCGGCAGGCCGTGCTGCTGGAGATCCGGCTCGTCGAGGCCATCGACAAGACCAGCGTGGGCAAGGTCAACAAGGTGGCGCTGCGGCAGAAGCACCTGCCGCAGGGCTGAGTCGTCGGCCGCCCGCTCCGGCGCGCGGCGGCGCGCCCGCCGCCTCAGGTCCGGGCGAAGGCGGGCGCCAGCCCCCGCGCGGCCCGCTCCTGCG
>JAJYAW010000101.1 GCA_021779335.1 Myxococcales bacterium
TCGGGCCGCTGCGCCGCCCCGGGCCGGCCGACCGCGCCGCCGCCGCCGCCGCGCTGGCGCGGGTGGGGGTGGCCCACCTGGCCGGGCGGTTCTACGGCGAGCTCTCCGGCGGCCAGCGGCAGCGCACCCTCATCGCGCGGGCGCTGGCGGCCGAGCCGGAGCTGGTGGCCGTGGACGAGCCGACCAACGGCATGGACCCGGCCGCCGAGCTGGCCACCATGGACGTGCTGCGCGGCCTGCACGCCGGCGGGGCCGGGCCGGCCATCGTCATGGTCTCCCACCGGCTCGACGCCGTGGCCAACTACGCCCGGCGGCTCGCCTTCGTGGACAAGGACCAGGCGCTCTTCCAGGTCGGCCCCCTCGACGAGATGCTGCGCCCCGACCGGCTCTCGGCCCTCTACGGCCGCGCCGTGGTGGTGCGGCAAGAGGGCGGGCGCCGCTTCGTCCACCCGGCCGCCGGCGGGGGTGCGCCGTGAGCGCCGCCATCGACGGCTTCCTGTCGGCGCAGGAGATCTGGCGGGCGCCGCTCATCGCCTCGCTCATCTCCGGCGCGCTGCTCGGCTTCCTGGGCGTCTACGTGGTGCTGCGGCGCACCGTCTTCGTCTCGGCGGCGCTCACGCAGATCTCCACGCTGGGGCTGGTCTTCGGGCTCTTCCTGGAGGAGCACCTCCACGCCGAGGCCGAGCACGCCCACCACCAGCTCGGCATGGCCATCGGCTTCGCGGTGGTCGGGGCGGTGGCGCTCGGCGCGCTCCGCACCCGCCGGCTCCCGGCCGAGGCGGTGGTCGGCGCGGCCTGGGTCATCGGCTCGGGGCTGGTGGTGCTGGGCGCGTCGCGGCTGGTCCACGCGGCCCACGACCTGGGCGGCATGGTCTTCGGCAACGCCGTGGCGGTGCCCGACGAGGAGCTCTGGATCATCGCCGGGGTGGCGCTGCTCTGCGCCGCGGTGCACCTGGCCTTCCACAAGGAGCTGACCTTCGTCTCCTTCGACCCGGAGACCGCCACGGCCCAGGGGATGCGGACCTGGCTCTGGGACGCCCTCCTCTGGGTGACGGTGGGGCTGGCCATCCCCGCCGCGGCGCGGGCCCTCGGGGCGCTGCCGGTCTTCGCCTTCCTGACGCTGCCCGCCTCCGCCGCGCTCCTGCTGCGGGTGCGCCTCTCGCGGGCCTTCGCCCTGGCGGCCGTCTTCGGCGTGCTCGCCTCCGGGGCGGGGTACCTGGCCTCCTGGTTCGGCGAGACCCCCACCGGGGCGACCATGGTGGCCGTGGCGGCGCTCTTCCTGCTGCCCGGCGCCGTGCTGCGCCGGGTGCAGGCGTCGTGAGGCAAGTCGGGGCTTGACCGCGGGGGGGAATGCCAGTACAACCCGCGTCCGTTTCAAGCCTTTCCACCTGACGCGGGGTGGAGCAGCCAGGTAGCTCGTCGGGCTCATAACCCGAAGGTCCCAGGTTCAAATCCTGGCCCCGCAACCACTTGAGGCCCCCGATCGCGAAAGCGGTCGGGGGCTTCGTGTTTCGGGGGCCGTGGTGCCGGGGCGTGGCCCTGGCTGGGGTGGGTCAATGCCACTTCTGACGTCAGAAGTGCGGGCACCGGTCGGCCTGCACTGTCTTCGCTGGACTGGACTTGCTTCCTCCCAAGGTCTTCGGGCGGGATCCACTCCCGTACGGCGCATGGACTCCCGCGCACCGAGGTGGTTCGATCGAGCGAAAGAGGGAAATCCAGACATGGCCATCCACTACCTGGAGCTCGTCAGCGACGACGCGGACGCACTGGCCGCGCTCTACCAGCGCGTGCACGGCCTCTCCTTCGCTCCCCCGGACGCCGATCTCGGGGGCGCCCGGGTCGCGGTCCAGGCGGACGGGACGCTGGTGGGCATCCGGAGGCCCCTGGCCGCGCACGAGCAGCCGACCCTGCGGACCTACCTCGCGGTCGATGACATCCAGCAGGCCGTGAAGGAGGCCGAGGCGCACGGCGCGATCGTCGCGTACCCTCCGACGCGACAGGGACGGCGGGGGACCTTCGCCATCGTGATCCAGGGGGGCCTGCAGCACGGGCTCTGGCAGCGCGAGTCGTAGGGCCCAGGCGCCGCCGGAATCGGGGGGAGGTACCAGCCAATGACCACACGCATCGCCCTCGCCAACCTGCCGTTCCCGTCCTCGCCCGACGACGCGGTCGACCGCGCCGAGGAGGCCATCGCGCAGGCCGCCAGCCAGGGCGCCGCCGTGGTCTGCTTCCCCGAGTGCTACGTCCCCGGCTACCGGGCGCAGGGGGCGCCCGTCCCGCCGGCCGAGCCGGCCTTCTTCGCCCGGGCCCACGCCGCCGTGGCCGCCGCGGCGGGCCGCGCGCGCATCGCGGTGGTGCTCGGCACCGAGCGCTTCGTGGACGGCGCGCTGCGCATCACCACGCTGGTGGTCGGCCCGGACGGCCGGCCGCTCGGCTGGCAGGACAAGGTCCAGCTCGACCCGAGCGAGGACGCGCTCTACGCGCCGGGCACGGAGCGGCGGGTCTTCCAGGCGGGGCCGCTCACCTTCGGCGTCGTCATCTGCCACGAGGGCTGGCGCTACCCGGAGACGGTGCGCTGGGCCGCCAGCCACGGCGCCCAGGTGGTCTTCCACCCGCACTTCGGGGCGGCGGAGCCGGGCGGCTTCAGGCCCACCTCCTACGGCGATCCGCGCAACAGCTTCCACGAGATCGCGGTGCTGTGCCGCGCCGCCGAGAACACCTGCTACTTCGCCACGGTGAACTGCGCCGGCGAGGGCTCACCCACCACCTCCGCGGTGGCGCGGCCGGACGGCACGCTGCTCTGCCACCAGCCGCACGGGAGGGCCGGGCTCCTCCTGGCGGATCTCGACCTCGACCAGGCCACCGGGCTGCTGGCGCGGCGGCTCGTCAGTACGACGTGATCCCGTCCAGGTGGAACTCGCCGTAGGCGAGGTCGCCGCGCGGGGTCTCCCAGACCGCCTCGCCGACCGCGGGGAGCCGGACGCCCCCGAAGGCGCGGTGGCCGCGCAGCGGCGTCGACCAGGGGAGCCGCTCGAAGGTCTTGCCGTCGGCGCTCAGGAGCCGGTCCTCGGAGCGGAAGCCGACCAGGTCGCCGGCCTCGTCGAAGGTGAGCACGGCCGAGACCGTCCGGCCCTCGCGCGTGAAGGCGCCGCGGACCGAGCGGGCGTCGAGCGGCGTCCAGCGCACCGGCGCGTCCAGGAGCGCGGCAGGGGCCAGCACGCACAGGTCGTTGAAGACGGTCACGGTCTCGCTCTGGCCCAGCTGCTCGCCCCGGGCGTCGACCACGTCGACGGCAAAGGCCGCGCGGACTCGCATGCGCGCCTCGCGCCCGCGGAAGGCGTGGAAGGCCTCGAAGGGCAGCCCGCGGAGCGAGGCCTCCATGCGGAAGAGCCGGGCCGACGGGTCCACCACGTTGACCTGCTCGGAGGTGAAGTCCATCCACGGGGCGTCCAGGCCGTTGCGGAGCCGGCCGTGGAAGCGCGCCCGGAAGCCCTGCACGTGCGGCCTGCCGACGACGCCGACGCGCCGGAGCCAGGCCTGGACGAGCGGCGGCTGCCCCTCCAGGTCCTGCTCCGTCACGAGCGGCGCGCCGCGGGCCACCCCGGCCAGCGCCCGCGCGGCCTCCCGCCGGTAGGCGGCGCCGAGGCTGGCGGGGCTCGCCTGGAGCAGGGCGAGGACCAGCGGGATGGCCACGATGGCGTTGGCGACCGTGCCGAACCTCGCGTCCGACCAGGCGCCGACGATGAGGGCCTGCGAGAGGAGGAGCGCCGGCAGGCCGGCCAGCCACCAGCGGCCGGAGGACGCGAGGAGGAGCGCGGACGCCGCGAGGAACCCGGCGGCGGCGAGCAGCCAGAGGGCGCCCGCCACCCGGCCGATGGGTCGCTTCAGGGCGGCGACCTCCGAGAGGCCGTACCCCTTCACGAACCCCAGGAGGTGGATGGCGCCGTGCAGGGCGAGGAGGGCGGCGAAGGCGAGTCGGAGCATGCGGGCTCGGGGCTGGGGTAGCGGGACCCCCAGTCTACCCGGCGCCCCCCGGCAGCCCCGCCACGATCCGCTCGGTCACCTCCCAGAGCCGCCTCGCCAGCGCCGGGTCGTCCGCGTCCGCCCGCGGCGTGGCCACGTTGCAGTCGGCCAGGTAGGCGCCGGAGGTGCCGGCCATGGCGGGGTGGACGGCCGCGTAGACCTCGGTGGCGGCGCCCTGCGGCACGCTCTTCAGGACCAGCGGCCCGGCCAGGCCGAGGACCAGGCTGGCGAGGCCGGGCATGTGGCGCCCCAGGTTGGTCCGGATGACGCCCGGGTGGACCGCGTTCGCCGTGCGCCGCGTGCCGGCGAAGCGGCGGGCCAGCTCCTTGGCGAAGAGCAGGTTGGCCAGCTTGGACTGACCGTAGCTGGGCCAGGCGCCGTACCGCCGCTCGGCCCCCAGGTCGTCGAAGCGGATGCCCTCCTTGGGGGCCATGGTGTGGGCGGCGCTGCTCAGCACGACGACGCGGCCGTCGTCGGCCAGCCGGTCGAGCAGGCCGGTGACCAGCATGAAGTGGCCCACGTGGTTGGTGAAGAGCTGCAGCTCCACCCCGAAGGCCTGCTCGCGCCGCGGCAGCGCCATGATGCCGGCGTTGCACAGCAGCGCGTCGAGCCGGTCGCCCCGGCGGCGCACCGCCTCGACGCAGGCGCGCACGCTGGCCGGATCCGAGAGCTCGCAGGCGAGGGGCACCGCGCCGCTCCCGGCGGCGGCGCAGGCGGCGGTGGCCTTCTCGAGGGTCCGGGCCGTGCCCAGCACCCGGGCGCCGCGCAGCAGCAGCACCCGCATGGCCTCCTGCCCGAGCCCGGAGTTGCAGCCGGTGACCAGGATGGTCTTGCCGTCGAGCGACAGCCCCTGGGTGACCTCCTCGGCGGTGGAGCCGTACCCGAACCCGCTCGGACCCTTCGCCTTGAACAGCTCGTAGAGCGACATGATCGGCCTCCCCGGCGTGGCCCGATGGGGCCTCCGCGGCAGCGGAAAACCTAGCAGCGCCGGGCGCCGCGCGGCCCGGGCAAGCGGGGCGCGCCGCCCGGCCGCCTCACGCCTCCCTGCCCATGAAGACCGGGAGCGTCACCGTCACCGTGGTCCCCAGCCCCGGCGCGCTCTCGATGGAGATCTCGCCGCCGGCCGAGTCGATCACGCCGCGGCACAGCGGCAGCCCCAGCCCCTTGCCCCGCCCGACGCCCCGGGTCGTGAAGAAGGGCTCGAAGACGTGCTGCAGGACGAAGGGAGTCATGCCCGTGCCGGTGTCGCTGATGGTGAAGGTGACCCGGCCCGGGGGGCCGAGCGCGCCGGCGACGCGGACCTGGTTGGGCGCGCTCCCCGTCGCCTGGCCCGCGTTGGCGAGCAGGCTGTAGAGGACCTGGACGAGGTCCTCCCGGCTCACCGGCACGTCGGGCAGCGCCCCCACCTCCACCGCCACGCCGGCGCACGGCCGCAGCTCCTCGGCGGCCAGCTCGAGCGCGGCGCGCAGGGCGGGCCCCGGGCAGGCGTGCCGCTCGGCGGGGCGATCCCGGGGCAGGAAGGTGGTCATGTCCTTCACGATGAGCTTGACGCGGTCGGCGCCGGCCGCGGCGTCCGCCAGCGCGTCCTGCAGCTCGGCGAGGGGTGGGCGGCCGCCGCCGGACCGGACCTCCGCCAGCCACGTCGAGCCGGCGCCGAGCTGCTCGCGGAGGTAGTCGAGGTTGGCCACCACGCTCGCCAGCGGGCTGTTGATCTCGTGGGACATGCCGCGCACCAGGGTGGCCACCGCCGCCAGCCGCTCGGCCCGGGCGGCGCGCTCGTCCATCGCCCTCCGCTCGGTCACGTCGACAACCACGCCGCGCATCCGGGCCGGGGCGCCGGCGGCGTCCCGGAAGAGCTCGCCGTCCGCGGCGATCCAGCGCTGCGGGTGGCCGGCGGGCTGGATGCGCAGCTCGTAGTGGAAGCGGCCGGTGGCGAACGCCTCCTCGAAGGCCCGGTGGAAGACGTCGCGGTCCTCCGGGACGACGTGCCGGAGCGCCTCGCCCACGCTCCAGGCCGGCTGGAGCTCGTCGTACCCGAAGATCCGGTCGTGCTGGAGCGTGCGCCAGACCGCGCCGGTGCCGAGATCGAGCTCCCAGAGCCCGAGCTGGGCGGAGCCCATCGCCAGGTCGAGCCTCGCCTGGTTGATCCGCAGCGCCTCCTCGCTCCGCTTGTGCTCGGTGAGGTCGACGCCGGTGCCGAGGTAGCCGGCGAAGGCGCCCCGCTCGTCCTTGCGGGGGACGCCGGTGGCGGCGATCCAGCGGTACTCGCCGTCGTGGCGGCGCAGCCGGCACTCCAGGACGAAGGGGGCGCGGCGCGCGAGGTGGCCGAGGTAGGCCTCTCGGGCGGCGCGCAGGTCGTCGGGGTGGAGCCCCTCGGTCCAGCCGCTGCCCACCTCCTGCGCCATCGCCCTCCCGGTGAACTCGAGCCAGGCGCGGTTGAACCAGGTGAACCGCCCGTCGGGCCCCGAGATCCAGATCAGCACCGGCGCGGCGTCGGCCAGGTCGCCGAAGCGCGCGTCGGCCTCGCGGCGCGCCCGCACCAGCTCGAGGTCCCGGATCCGGTGAAGGCTGCTCCGGTACCGCGCCGCCACGAGGGCGAGGAAGGTCGCGACCAGCGTGAAGAGGGCGAGGCCGATGGCCTGGCGCGCCGTCATGGGGCCGCCCTGGCGCTCCAGCGGCAGGATCCAGAGCGCCGAGAGCGCGGCGGAGGACAGGGCCGCGAAGATCCCGGGGCCGAGGCCGCCGCGGAGCGTCGCCAGGACGACCACGGGGTGGAAGAGCAGGTACTCGGGCCCGATGTAGCCGTCGAGCAAGAGCCTGAGCCACGAGGCCGCGACCGTCCCGAGCGCGGTCAGGAGGTAGGCGGCCGCCCGGCTCATCCGGAGCGGGGGCGGTGCGCTCGCCGCGGGGCCCTCCGGCGTTCCAGCCGCCACCGCCATCCGCACCTCCTGGCCAGCGCGCTGGATCGGGCGCGCTGGAGCACGTCGGGAACCGGCCGCTCATTGTCCGCCTCTGGGTCCTAGAACCCTTGATCGCAGACAACGAGGTGACGCGATTCGAGACGATCTGGAGGAGCGGGGTGGGTCGCCGGGGCGGAACGCCGCCGACCCGGGGGAGGCCGGCCCCTGCGGCTCGAGGGCCCCGACGGCCGGCGCTACCGGAGCAGCTCGGCGGCCAGGTGCTTGCCGAGGCGCGCGAGCCCGTCCTCCAGCAGCGCGCGTCCCTTCTCGGTCTGGAGCGTGGCGCGCATCTGCTCCGGCGCGAGCCCGAGCTCGAGGTTGATGCGGACCAGCACCGCGGCGATGGACGGGTGGCCGGGCGCCGCCTTGACGCGGGAGCGCCGCTTCTGCACCCCCTTGGCCAGCCTGTCCATGAGCTGGTCCTCGCTGGTGCGCGCGCCCTGCTGCGCCTCGAGGCCGGCGGAGAGGCCGCCGTAGAGGGCGTCGAGCAGCTCGGGCCGCTCCAGCGCCCGGCCGAGCCGCTCCAGCGCCTCGTCGTCGTCCACGTTCATGAGATCGACGTAGGTCTCGAGGAGCACCCGCGCCAGGTCGGCGCGGGTCACGACGTGCGGCAGGCGGCGCGAGAAGAGGGTCACGGGGGGCACCTTACACCGCCGCGCGCGGCGCGGGCGCCCCTCGCGCCAGGAGGGGTGGGGCGCACGGCCTCAGCCGATGGAGGCCATGAGCGCGGCGAAGCGCGGCTCGGCGCGGAGCGCGGCCAGGTCCGGATCCCGCTCCATCCACTCGCGGTTGCGGAAGCCGCGCCGCACCACCTCCTCGAGGTGATCGAGGGCGCGCCCCGCCTCGCCCTCGAGGGCGTAGAGGCAGGCCACGTTGTAGCGGACGCCGGCGTCCTGCGGCTCGAGGGCCAGCGCCTGCTCGGCCCAGCGGAGCCCCTCGGCGGCGCGGCCGGTGCGGAGGAGCGCCACGGCGCGGATGGTGGCGGCGCGGGAGTCGTCGGGGTTGAGGTCCATGTGGGCCTCGACGAGCGCCAGCGCCGTCCGGTAGGCCTCGCGCGCCTCGTCGCGCGCCCCCAGCGCCTCGGTGGCCTGCGCGGCGAAGAAGGCCGCCGTGTGGTCGGGGCGGACCCTCGTCGCCTCGCGGAAGAGCCGCGCCGCCTCGGCGTAGCGCCCCGCCTGGAAGGCGGTGCGCCCGGCGTAGTACCAGGCCTCGAAGTTGCACGGGTCGAGGGCCAGGGCCCTCGCGAAGGCCTCCTCGGCCTCGGGCACCCGCCCGAGGAGGAAGAGGGTGAAGCCGCGGACGGCCTGCGCGGCGGCCAGCGTGGGGTCGAGCGCCACGGCCCGCGCGCCCTCCTGGTCGGCCCGGGCGAGGGCCTCCTCGGCCGGCGGGTAGTAGGCGTGGAGCAGGGCCAGCGCCTCGGCCAGGCCGGCGTGGGCCGGCGCGTGCGCGGGGGCGATCTCGACGGCGCGCGCGAACATGTCCCGGGCGAACTCGAAGCCGCGGCGGCGGGTCTCGCGCAGGAAGCGGCGCCCGCGGTCGCAGAACTCCAGGGCGCGGACGTCCACCGCCGGCGCCGCGGCCGGCCC
>JAJYAW010000102.1 GCA_021779335.1 Myxococcales bacterium
GCGCGCCCGCCGCCGCGGGCGTGCCGGGGCTGACGCTGGGTGGGCCGGCGGGGCGCGCGCTCACCCCCTCGAGCGCCGACCTGGCCCACGCCGTCATCCTGCTGCCGGCGCAGGACGACCGCGACGCCTGGAAGACGTCCCAGGGGCTCGCCGCCTGGCGGGTCAAGGGGTACGGGCCGGAGCGCTACGAGGACGGCGGGCTCACCGGGGACATGGTGCAGGTGGAGGAGTCGGACGAGAACGGGCTGGTCGTGCCGCTGGCGCCGACCGGGCTCCTCGAATGCGCCCAGGCCTCGGCCAGGTCCTCGGTCTCGGTCGGCCCGGCCACCGCGCCCGGCGGCGGCGCCCGCCCCGGCCCCTGCTCCAACCCCAGCTTCATCTGCGCCGGCGAGGACCAGTACGCGGCGCTCAGCGGCACGGTCGACCTGTCCCGCCTCCCCTTCGACGTGGGCCTGCCCGGATTCCCGGGCGCCGGTGACGGCAGCCTCTCGGCGACCCACACCTTCCTCCCGGCCCTGCACGCCGGTCCCCAGGGCGGCTCGGCCCCCCCGGGCGGCAAGCCCAGGGAGGCGGCGCCGCAGACCGTCACGCTCCGCAACGTCTTCGTCGACTGGGGTGACGGCAGCGAGCCGGAGCCGCTGGCGGTGCAGCTCCTGTCCGGCCAGGACTGGCGCACCGTCAGGCTGGCCGATGGCCAGCGCCACGCCTACCGGCGCCCCTCGGGCGCCGCCCCGTACGCCATCCGCATCTACGCCGACGACGACCCGGACGCCGGTCACCCGGCGCGCACCGCCACCGCCACCAGCGCCCTGCGCGCCCAGAAGCTGGGCCGGGCGGGGGCCCTCGGGGGCGGCGCGGCCGCGGCGGCCAGCGCGCGGCTCGGGGCCGTGGCCGGCGCGACGCGGAACCACGCGGCCGTGAGCGCGCTGGCGGCCCGGCAGGAGCTCACCTTCCTGCTGGCCTGCCTCCAGGCCAGCGTGGTGGGCGGCCCGGGCCAGGGGTCGGACGACGCGCTCCACCTCGTCAAGGCCGAGATCACCTGGCCGGATCCCTGGCAGGCGGCCTCCAAGCCCGACGTGGTGGAGGGCTCCTCGGCGCTCCGCCCGTCGCTCTCCATCTCCTACTGGGGCCACGGCAAGGTGAGGGTGAGCTGGTTCCTCGACGGCGACCCAACCCCCATCGAGGAGGCGGAGCTGCCCGGCGAGCTGCCCGGCGTCGGCCGCGACGACGGCGAGAACGGGCGCATGCCGTTCGCGGTCGAGGCCAGCGCCGCGGTCCCCACCCCGCTGGCCGGCTCGCCCCACCGGCTCACGGCCCGCGTCACCTCGCTCGACCCGCCGCCGGCGGCGGCCAGCACCCGGGACGGCAAGGTGCTGCGCCTCTCCTCGGCGCAGCACTCCTTCCGCGAGGTCCACACCCTCGTCACCGCCGGCGGGATCGTCCCGGCGCCGGTCGCGCCTGGCGAGGCCATCATGCCCGGGGCCACCCCGCGCCACGTCGTCGAGGGGGTGGTGGTCGCGGTGGACCCGGCGCTGCTGGCCTCGTCGGGCCCGCCCTCGAGCGGCGGCGATCCGGCGCCGGCACCCGTACCTTCGGTGGACGCCGAGGGCCGACCCTACGCGGTCCACGCCCGGGCGCCGGGTGACCCGCACGACCTGCTCTACCGGACCGTGGCCGGCGACTACAGGGTGACCGACGTGACCGGCTACGCCGTGGCCGGCGACGGCAGCTCCAGCGGGCGCGGCATGCTCCACCTCTTCCTGCCCTCGGGCCCCAGCTCGCTGAGCGAGGAGCTCATCGCCATCAGCTTCTCCGGCTGGCGAGTCGACACCTCGACGAGCGACTGGATCGTCAGGAGCGGCGGCGGCGATCCCGGCGTGGCCACCGTCATCCACCCGCTCGGCTTCGACGTGGCCCTCACCAAGGTCCACCTCACCCCGGCGGTGGTCACCATCGACGGCTCCATCGGCATCGGCTCGATCCAGGGCGTGCCGCTCCCCTACGGCGTCAAGCCGCCGGCCTGGCCCTTCGCCGGCGTCCCGGCGCCCCCGGTCGGCGACCTCTACGTGGAGCTGCCCAGCGTGGGCCGCCTGCCGCTCGGCTACTCCGGCTTCGCGCTGGACGTCTCCAAGGTGGTCATCGACTTCTCGAGCCAGCGGGGAAAGGCGCCGGCCTCGGGGGGCTGCTTCAAGGGCGACACCGACGAGCGGTGGACCGGCGTGCGGCTCTCCGGGACCATGCACCCCCCCGAGTTCGCCATCAAGCGCGGCCAGAACCTGCTGCCAGACCTGGCGTTCACCGACTTCTCGGTCGGCTCCGGCGGCTTCTCGGCCGACGTCGACGCCGATCTCGGCGTCTCGGTGCCCTTCGGCCCCATGACGGTGAAGGCCGACAAGCTCGCCTTCCACGTCTGCAACAACTCCATGGACGCCAAGGTCGGCCTGGGCGTCACCGGCGTCCCGCTCGTGGACACGCCCATCAGCGGCTCCATCCAGGTCACCACCGACAAGGGGCTGCTGGCCAAGTTCGAGGGGACGGCGCTCAAGCGCGACTTCACCGTGGTGGAGCTCAACATCGGCCACGCCGCCTTCAACTACAGCTCCGAGCTGGGCGACTGGGCCGTCAAGATCGACTCGGACGCCACGCTGAAGCTCCCCAGCGGCCTGACCGTCTTCCACCACCAGTTCCCCACCGTCGACATCACGCAGGACGGCGGGATGAAGCTGGAGGGGCAGGGCAGCGAGTGGTTCCCGGCCGGCGACACCGGCAGCGGCGACCTGGCCGGCTTCCCGGTGCAGGTGACCAGGCTGGGCCTCGGCCTGCGCCAGAACGGCGGGGTCTGGTTCGGCCTCTCCGGCGCGGTCCGGATCTCCGACGTCTTCGAGGCCAAGGCGAGCGACATCAAGTTCCTGCTCGACGTGAAGGGCTCCAGCGTCTCGCCCGCCGGGGTCGAGGTGGGCGACCTGCGCCTGGACCTGAAGCTCCCCTCGGTCCATGCCACCGCCGACGTGTTCTTCTCCACCGAGGGCAGCAAGACCCGCTTCGGCGGCGAGGGCGAGGTGGCGCTGCTGACCGCCGGCATCGGCATCAAGGCGGCCTTCCTCTACGGCACCGAGTCGGGCCAGACCTACTGGCTGGCCAAGGGCTCGCTGGACATGGGGGCCGCAGCGCTCCCGCTCACCCCCATCCCCCTCGCCATCTACGGCTTCAACGGCGGCATCGCCCACAACGTCGATCTCGCCTCCTATGACAGGCCGGTCAAGGACATCAAGCCGAAGTTCGACGGCAGCTACCTCGTCACGGCCGGCCTGCAGGTCGGCACCTTCCCCGACGGCGGGAAGACCTTCTACGGGGTGGGGACCATCATCATCCAGCTGGGGACGACGCCCGGCGTCCGGCTCGACGTCGACGCCTGGGTCCTGACCGACGACCACACCGGCGCGCCCGCGGCGCGCGGCTGCATCCAGTACGTCAACCAGGCCTTCGACGCCGGGATGACCGTGGACCTCTCGCTGGCCGACGGGGCGGTGCGGGTGAAGGCGCCGGGGGGCCAGAACGTCTGCACCGACTCGGCCATCTCCATCCACTTCGGCGGCGACGGCTGGCACTTCTGGCTCGGCACCAAGGCGCGCCCCATCAGCGTGGGGGTCCTCTTCGTCGACGCCAACGGCTGGCTCACCGCCGATCCGTCGGGCATCACCGCCGGGGTCTCGCAGGCGGCCTCCTTCAACGCCTGCGTCAGCGTGATCTGCGACTTCTGCATCTACTTCCACGAGAACATCCTCATGGAGGTGGGGCTGCAGTTCTCGCCGTTCCAGGCCAGCGGCCACGTCAACGCGGGGCTCGGAGGCGGCGTCAGCGCCTGCGGCAAGAGCCTCGGCTTCGACGGCACGCTGGACCTGCTGGCGCAGGCCCCCAACCCGACGCAGATCTGCGGCTCGGCCAGCGTGACCATCCACGTCCCCATCTTCCCGGACCCGACCGTCAGCTTCGGCGTCTGCCTATGACCAGGATCGCCATGCGCCCGCTCACCTCGCTCGCCGTCCTCCTCGCGCTCTGCGCGGCCCCGCCGGCTCGCGCCACCTCCGGCGCCCGCGACGCGCTGCTGGTGCTGGTCGACCCGGCCAAGGGGGTGCTCATCCGCTGGGCCATGCCCGCCGGGCCGCTGCCGTCCGGTGGCTTCCGGCTCGACCGCTCGCTCGACGGCGGCCCCGCCGTGACCCTGGCCACGCTGCGCGCCGCGCAGCCGGAGGTGGCCGTGGTGGGGGAGCAGGGCGCCGCCATCGCCCGGAAGTACCTCGCCCTCCTCGCCGCGCCGGTGCCCCCCGGCGACCGGAAGAAGCGCGAGGAGCTGGACCGGGCCCGCTTCGCCGTCGAGCTGCAGAGCTACACCGACCTGGCGCTGGCCCGCGCGCTCGGGATCGCCTTCATCGACACCACCGCGCCGGCCGGCGCCGCGGCGCGCTACACCGTGACCGCGCTCGGCCTCGACGGGAAGGCCGAGGTCGCCTGGGCCGCGGGGACCTTCACGCTCAAGCCCTCGCCGACGCCGGCGGCGCCGGTGGCGCTCCAGGCCACCTCGGTGCGCGGCGAGGTGGAGCTCACCTGGGACGCGGCGCCGGGCGAGGCCGATCGGCCCTCCGGCGCGGTCACCTACCAGGTGCTGCGGCGGCTGGCCTCGGGCGGCGAGCCGCAGCCCGTCGGGAAGGCGCCGGTCTTCCTGCGCGCCGGGGCCGGTCCCGGCCAGCCGCGCCGGCCCGATCTGCGCGACCCGGGGGCGCCCACCGAGCAGCGGCTGGTCTACGTGGTCCGCGGGCTGGACTTCTTCGGGCGGCCGGGCGCCACCTCGGCGCCGGCGGAGGTCTTCCACCTCGACTACGCGGCCAACGATCCGCCCAGGCGGGTGACCATCGCCAGCGAGCCGGGCCTGCTCCGCGTCGGCTGGGAGGCCCAGCCGAACCCGCACACCGCCGGGTTCCTGGTGCGCCGCTCGCTCACCGCGGACGGGCCGTGGGACCTGCTCACCGGGAAGCCGGTCCAGGGGCGCACCTTCGCCGACGCGACCGGGCAGCCGGGCAGCGCCTACTACTTCCAGGTGGCGGCGGTGAACCCGCGCGGCGAGGCGGGCGAGTGGTCGCCCCCGGTGGTGGCCGAGCTGCGGGCCGAGGGGCCGCCCGGCGTCCCGGCCGGCCTCACCGCGGAGCGGCTCACCGGCAAGATCGTGCTGCGCTGGACGCCGGGGGCGGGGGCGCCGGCGCGCGGCTTCCGGATCGAGCGCGAGGCCGGCGACAAGATCTTCGCCATCCTGCGCGACGACCTGGCGGTGGAGCCTCGCTTCGAGGATCTCCTGCCGGCCGACGCCTACGGCGTGTTGACCTACCGGGTGGTGGCGGTCGGGCTCGACGGCCAGGTGTCGGCGCCCTCCGCCGCGCTGGCCGTGCCGCTGCCGCTGACGCGCGCCCCGTCGCGGCCGGAGGTGACCGGCATCTCGGGCGCCGCTGGCCGGGTGCGGCTGGAGTGGCGCGCCACCGGCGAGCGGGGCGAGGCCGCCGGCTTCCTGGTGCTGCGCGCCATCGGCAAGACCGACGAGGGGAGCGTCATCACCCCGACGCCGCTCCGGGCCGAGGCGTCGAGCTTCGTGGACGAGCAGGTGGAGGCGGGCTCGACCTACTTCTACCGGGTGGTGACGGTCGACTCGGCCGGGAACCGGAGCCTGCCCACCTTCGCCGCGGCGGTCCGCGTGGGGGAGCCGGCGCTGCCGCCCCCGCCCCCGCCGAGGCTCCGCTACCAGGCCACGCCCTACCCGCGGGTGGTGGCGGAGTTCGAGCCGCCGGGCGGCGCCTCGGTCCGCTGGCGGCTGGAGCGGCGCGACGCGGCGGGCCGCTGGATCGCCGTGACCGGCGCCATCCCGGCAGGGAGCCGGGCGGCGCTCGACGCCCACGCCCCGCGCGGCCGGGCGGCCTATCGGCTCACGGCGACGGCGACCAACGGCGTGGTGGGCGGCTCGTCGGCGCCGGTCGAGATCGAGGTGCCCTGACCCGGCCTGGTCGGGCCCCGCCGCCGCCGGGTTGAGCCGCGAGGGCGCCGCGCCTATGGTCCCGCGGCGGTATCCCTCAGCCATCTTCCTCGGAGGCGACATGCACGCCCTGGCCCTGGCCCTCTCGCTCCTCGCCGCCGCCCCGCCCGCCGCCCCGGCGCCGGCGGCCTCGCCCCCTGCCCTCGGCCCGGCCGTGAAGGCGGTCCTGAGGTACGAGGCGACCCGCTTCGTCATCACCCACGTCCGCATCCTCGACGGCACCGGCCGGCCCGCCGTGGAGGACCGCAACGTCTCGCTGGAGGGCGGCCGGATCGCCGCCATCGGCCCGGGGGCCGACGTCGCCCCGGCGGCCGCCACCGTGCTCGTCGACGGCCGCGGCCGGACGCTCCTCCCCGGGCTCGTCGGGATGCACGACCACATGTACTACATCGCCCGGCCCGACCTGGACGCCGGCGGCCACTCCGACCCGCCGCTCGTCGTGCCGCAGATGTCCTACTCCTCGCCGCGCCTCTACCTGGCGGCGGGCGTCACCACGGTCAGGACCACCGGCAGCGTCGAGGGGTACGCCGACCTCAACCTGCGCGCCCTCATCGACTCGGGCCAGGTGCCGGGGCCCCACCTCGACGTGACCGCCCCCTACCTGCAGGGGAAGAGCGACCTCTTCATGCAGATGTACCAGCTGCGCGACGCCGCCGACGCGCGCCGCTTCGTGGCCTTCTGGGCCGACGCCGGGGCCACCTCCTTCAAGGCCTACATGCACATCAGCCGGGCCGAGCTCGGCGCCGCCATCCAGGCGGCCCACGCGCGCGGCCTCAAGGTGACCGGCCACCTCTGCTCGGTGACCTACCCGGAGGCCATCGCGCTCGGCATCGACGACCTGGAGCACGGCTTCATGGTCGACACGCAGGGGGCGCCGGGGAAGCAGCCGGACGTCTGCCCCATGGACCAGTCGAGCTCGTTCGTCGAGCGGGTCGAGCCGGGCGGACCGGAGGCCACCGCGCTGCTCCGGAGCCTGGTCGAGCACCACGTGGCCGTCACCTCGACGCTGCCGGTCTTCGAGCACGCCATCCCCAACCGGCCCCCGCTCGATGCGCGCGCCATGGAGGTGCTCACCGCGGAGGCCCGCACCGCCTACCTCTACGCCCGCAACCTGCGGGCCGCCCTGCCGCCCGAGGCGGCGGCCCGCGCCCTGGCCACCTTCAGGAAGGAGCAGCGGCTGGAGCGGGACTTCGTCGAGGCCGGCGGGCTCCTGCTGGCCGGGCCGGACCCCACCGGCAACGGCGGCACCATCCCGGGCTTCGCCGACCACCGCGAGGTCGAGCTCCTCGTGGAGGCCGGCTTCACGCCGCCGGCGGCGGTCCGCATCGCCACCCTGAACGGCGCCATCTACCTCGGGCGCGCGCGGGAGATCGGCTCGGTGGAGGCCGGGAAGGCGGCCGACCTCCTGCTGGTGCGCGGCGACCCCTCCACCCGGATCTCCGACCTGCGCCAGGTGGAGCTGGTCTGGAAGGACGGCGTGGCCTACGACCCGGCCAGGCTCCTCGAGAGCGTGCGCGGGCGGTACGGGCAGTACTGACGGCGCCCCGTCACGGACCGGCCGCCCCGGCCCCCTCGTCGACGAGGGCGGCCGCGCCGTCCAGCAGCAGCAGGGTGGCCGTGCCGTGGGCCAGGAGCTGGCCGCGCTGGTCCTGCACCCGGACGGCGAGGCTGGCGGTGCGCCGGCCCAGGTGGAGCAGCTCGCAGCGGGCGGTCAGGACGTCGCCCAGCCGCGCCCCTCGCACGTAGCTCACCGAGAGGCTGGAGGTGGTCACCTCGCGCCCCGACGGGAGGAGCGGCCGCGGGAAGAAGCAGACGGTGTCGACCAGCGTGGCCAGCAGGCCGCCGTGCACGCCGCCGAAGTAGTTCCGGTGGCGCTCGCCCAGCGCCACCCGCATCACCGCGTGCGCGTCGCCGATCTCCGCGAGCTCGATGCCGAGCGACTCGAGGAACGGGATGCGGCGGGCGGACTCGAGGGTGGCGGGGGTGACGGGCATGGGCGGCTCCTGGCGAGCTCCCATCGTCTCACGCCCGCCCGCGCGCCCGCTCGCTCACCCGACCGCGCGGGCGAGGCGCGCGGCCGCCATGTCGCGGCGCGTCGTGTTCTCGACGCGGCGCGCCACCGCTCGGCGGCGCCGAGGACTGTACGAACCGCTCCGGTTGGTGGCATCGTTCGCCGTCCACCGGAGCCACCCCATGCCAGAGACCGCCTCGCCGACCCCGTCGTCGGTGCCGGAACCGCCGCACCACCCACACCACCTGGCCCACGGCCGCGGCCTCGAGGAGCCGGAGCTGCGGGCCGTCGCGGAGCGGGTGGCGCGGGTGGCCGACGGCCTCGCGCTGCTCCGGCAGGCCGCGCCGGAGTCCGCCGCGGTGCTGCTGGGCCTGCGCCCCCCGGTGGTCGAGCGCGCGCGCCTGGCCCTCGCCGAGCCCGGCCTGGCGGACCGC
>JAJYAW010000103.1 GCA_021779335.1 Myxococcales bacterium
ACGAAGCGCTCCGCCGGCGGGGCGGCCGGCGGGGCGCCGCAGCGGCTGCAGCCGGCCGCGAGGGCGAGGAGCGGAGCGGCGAGCAGGGCGGTCAGCTTCGCGGTCGATCGGCGCACCCGCCGTTTCTATCATGGTAGATGGGGCCCGATGATCTTCTCCGGCCCCGACGACGGCCCCCTCGCGCTCGACCGCCTGCCCGACTGGGGCGCCCGCTTCGGCGACGCCGCCGCGCGGCTGGAGCTGGAGATCGGCTGCGGCCACGGCGGCTTCGCGCTGGCCTTCGGGCGGCGCCACCCGGAGCGCGCCCTGGTGGGCATCGAGCAGCGCAAGGCGTTCGCCCGCCTGGTGGCGGAGAAGGCGGCGCGCCAGCGGCTCGGGAACGTGCTGGTGCTGCAGGGGGACGGGCGGCTGCTGGCCCCGCGCCTCTTCGCGGCCGGCTCGCTCGCCGCCATCCACGTCCACTTCCCCGACCCCTGGTGGAAGCGGCGCCACGTGCGCCGGCGGCTGGTGGACGACCGGATGTCGAGCCTGCTCCTCGGGCTGCTGGCGCCGGGCGGCCTGCTCGACTTCCGCACCGATGTGGAGCGCTACGCCCTCGACGCCGTGGCGCGGCTCGAGGAGGTGGGCTTCCGGAACGAGGCCGGCCCGGGCGGCTTCAGCGAGGCGCCGCCCGACGAGCTCCCGTCCACGCGCGAGAAGCGCTACCTGGAGATCGGCCAGCGCGTCTGGCGGCTCCGGCTGCGCCGGCCGCCCGGCTGAAGGCGCAGGGCCGGGCGCTCAGCCCGGCTCGGCCAGCGTGACCTGCACCATGAGGTCGGCGGCCAGCCGCTCCAGCCGCCCGCGCAGCTCGCCGGCGTCCACCCGCGGCGGCACGTGGATCCAGGCGCGCGAGCGGAAGAGCGGCTCGCCAGACATGGGCGCGCTGCTCCGGTTGGTCACCAGCTCCTCGATGTTGACGCCGCGCTCGGCCAGCACCTGGGCGATCTCCTTGACCAGGCCGGGCCGGTCCAGCCCCTCCAGCTCCACCACCATGAAGCGGAGGTCGGCGGGCGCGGGCGGGGCGTCGTCCCGCTCCACCACCACCTTGAGCCCCTGGGCCTCCAGCGCGGCCAGCGCGGCGGCGAGCGGCGCGGCGTGCGCCTCCTCCACCTCGAGCCGGAGGATGCCGGCGAACTTGCCGGCCAGGTGGGCCATGCGGCTCTCCAGCCAGTTGCCGCCGTGGGCCGCGATGGGGCCCGCCAGCGCCTCGACGAGCCCCGGGCGGTCGGGGCCGAGGACGGTGAGGACGAGGGAGGTCACGGGGTCTTCACCTCGCCGAGCCCGCGGGCCCAGTCCGAGAGGGTCTTGCGCTCGGCGTCGGTCAGCCGGGCCTTGGGGTGGGCGATGGCGTAGTACCAGGGGGGCATGTCCTTCCCGGTCACCTCCCCCGGCAGCTCCTTCGCCACCTTGACCAGGTCCATCCGGTCCCAGGCGGAGAAGTCGACGTGCTTGCGTCCCTCCGAGACGTCGTGGGCCACCAGCCACGAGGCCGGGGCCACGTAGGCCTGGAGCGGCCAGACGGTCTCGTGCGAGTGGCAGTCGAAGCAGGCGCGGCGCAGCAGGGCCTCGACCTCGGGCGGCGCCTTCACCGGCGAGGTCACCGGGGGGTTGGTGCGGGACACCGGCACGAGCTGGATGGCCACCAGCAAGGCGCCGGCAGCCACGGCGATCTTGGTCCTGATCATGGGTCGCAAGGAGAGCACGGGCGGCCGCCGCCGTCACGCGCCGCGGCCGGGAGGCCCCGACCGGTGCGCCGCGCCGTGGCAATCCGCCTGCGCCTCTGTTATTCCAGGGCGTTCCGGCGCTCCCGTGCCGCCGGGCCAAACGACCCCATGAAGACCCTCTCCGCCGCCCAGATCCGCGACGCCTTCCTCCGCTTCTTCGAGGAGCGCGGCCACCGCCGCGTGGCCTCCTCGGCGCTCGTCCCGCAGAACGACCCGACCCTGCTCTTCACCAACGCCGGCATGGTCCAGTTCAAGGACGTCTTCACCGGCCGGGAGAAGCGCGACTACACCCGCGCCACCACCTCGCAGAAGTGCGTCCGCGCCGGCGGCAAGCACAACGACCTCGAGAACGTGGGCTTCACGGCCCGCCACCACACCTTCTTCGAGATGCTGGGGAACTTCTCCTTCGGCGACTACTTCAAGCGCGACGCGGTGGCCTGGGGCTGGGAGTTCTGCACCAGCCCGCAGTGGCTCGGGCTCGACCGGAGCCGGCTGGCCGCCACCGTCTTCCAGGGGGAGGGGACGCTGCCCTGGGACGAGGAGGCCTACGAGCTCTGGAAGGCGGCCGGCGTGCCGGCCGACAAGATCTACAAGCTCGGCGCCAAGGACAACTTCTGGGCCATGGGCGACACCGGCCCGTGCGGCCCCTGCTCGGAGCTCCACTACTTCCAGGGCCCCGACATCGCCTGCGCCGAGGAGAAGGCGGGCCGGACCTGCCAGGGCGTGGCCTGCGACTGCGACCGCTGGCTCGAGATCTGGAACCTGGTCTTCATGCAGTTCGAGCGGAGCGCCGACGGGACGCTGACGCCGCTCCCCAAGCCCTCCATCGACACCGGCGCCGGCCTGGAGCGCCTCGCCTCGGTGGTCCAGGGGAAGCGCTCCAACTACGACACCGACCTCTTCCAGAGCATCATCGGCGCCATCCAGGCGCTGGCCGGCAAGACCTACGGCGCCACCGACGCGCCCGACGACGTCTCCATGCGGGTCATCGCCGACCACGCCCGCGCCACCACCTTCCTGGTGGGCGACGGCGTGCTGCCCTCCAACGAGGGGCGCGGCTACGTGCTCCGCCGCATCATGCGGCGCGCCATCCGGCACGGGAAGCGGCTGGGCCTGGAGCGGCCGTTCCTGGCCGACGTCTGCGGCGCGGTGCTGGCCGAGATGGGCGCCGCCTACCCGGAGACCGCCGGCAACGAGCCCTTCATCCGCAAGGTGGCGCAGCAGGAGGAGGAGGGTTTCCGGCGCACCCTCGACAAGGGGCTCCTGCTGCTCGAGGAGGAGATGGCGCGGCTGGCCGGGGCGGGAGAGCGCGTGCTGCCCGGCGCGGTGGCCTTCCTCCTCTACGGCACCTTCGGGTTTCCCATGGACCTGACCCGGGTGGTGGTGGGCGAGCGCGGGCTCACCGTCGACGAGGCCGCCTTCGAGGCCTGCCTGGCCGAGGAGCGGACCCGCTCCGAGTGGAAGGGCTCGGGCGAGCAGGCGGTCACCGACCTCCACAAGGCCATCGCGGCCGAGCTCGGCGAGACCCGCTTCCTCGGCTACGAGGCCGAGCGGGCCCACAGCGAGATCATCGCGCTGGTCGTGAACGGGCGGCGCGCCAACGCCGCCGGCGCCGGCGACCTGGTGGAGGTCATCACCGCGGTGACCCCCTTCTACGGCGAGTCGGGCGGGCAGGTGGGCGACACCGGCACCGTCCAGGCCCCGGGCGGCCTCGTCGAGGTGGAGGACGCGCGGCGGCCCGTGCCCGGGCTGGTGACCCACCTCGGCAAGGTGGCGCGGGGCCAGCTCCAGGTGGGCGACCGGGTCGAGCTCACCGTGGACGCGGCGCGCCGCGGCCTCATCCGCGCCAACCACTCGGCCACCCACCTCCTGCAGCTGGCGCTGCGCGAGACGCTGGGCCAGCACGTCAAGCAGGCCGGCTCGGTGGTGGCGCCCGACCACCTGCGCTTCGACTTCTCCCACTTCCAGCCGCTCACGCTGGCGGAGCTCCAGGCGGTGGAGGCCCGCGTCAACCAGCTGGTGCGCCTGAACGCCGAGGCCCGCACCGAGGAGCTGGCCCTGGAGGACGCCCGCAAGACGGGCGCCATGATGATTTTCGGCGAGAAGTACGGCGAGACGGTGCGGGTGCTGACGCTCGGGCCGTCCAAGGAGCTGTGCGGCGGCACCCACGTGCGCCGCACCGGCGACATCGCGTTCTTCAAGATCGCCAGCGAGGAGTCGATCGCGGCCGGCGTGCGCCGCATCGTGGCCTACACGGGCGACCGGGCGGTCGGGCTGGCGCAGCGCACCGAGGAGGAGCTGCGGCGCGCCGCCGCCCTGCTCAAGAGCGGCGCCTTCGACGTGGCCGCCAAGATCGAGGCGGCCCAGCGCCACGCCAAGGAGCTGCAGCGGGCGCTCGAGGAGGCCAGCGGCAAGCTGGCCGCGGCCCAGTCCGGCGACCTGGCCGGGCAGGCCCAGGCCGTCGGCGCCGCCAAGGTGCTGGCGGTCCAGGTGCCGGGCGACGCCAGGGTGCTGCGCGAGCTGGCCGACAAGCTGCGCGACAAGCTGGGCTCCGGGGTGGTGGCGCTGGGCGCCGAGGCGGACGGCAAGGCGGTGCTGCTGGTGGCCGTCACCCGGGACCTGACCGGCCGGGTGAAGGCCGGCGACCTCGTGCGCGAGGCCGCCGGGCTGGTGGGCGGCAAGGGCGGCGGCAAGCCCGACCTGGCCCAGGCCGGCGGGCCGGATCCGTCCGGGCTGGGGGCGGCGCTCGAGAAGGTGCGGGCGCTGGCGACCGCGGCGCTCGGGTAGCGCGCCTCCGCTGCGACGGATGGCGCTCCGTCCGCCGCGCCGCCGGTGCGGTTGACCGCCCTCACGAGGCGAGTCTAGGCTCGCCTCGCCAGATGCCCACCACGAGGACCGCCTCCCGCAGCGCCGTGCGCGACCCGCTCGTGGTCGACCTCTCGGTGGCGCGGGACGCCCGCCGGCTGGTGGAGTTCCAGGCCCGCTGCCGCGCCGTCGACGACCTCAACCGCAAGGCCCTCTCCCGCCTCTTCCAGAGCGGCCTGCTCTACACGCGGCAGGGCGCCCGGCTGGGGCGCGACCTCCTGCTGGCCCACCAGCACCTGCTGCGCGTCTCCGATCTCCTCGCCCGAGTCGGCGACCTGACCGGGCCGGCCGCCGCGCGCGACGCCGAGCCGCTCTACGACGAGGCGCGCGACCTCCTGGCCAGGACCGCCAAGCTGACCAGCCGGACCGGCCTGGTCTTCGCCCGCGGCCAGTAGCGGGGCGCGCCGCGCCGGCCGCCGTGCCATCATGGGCGGATGAGGTCCCGCCTCCACGAGCTCGAGCTCGACGCCCCGGCGCTGCGCGGCAACCCGCTCGGCGACCCCTCCCTCCGCCCGCTCTACGTGCTCCTGCCGCCCGGGCGCGGCGACGGCGAGGGGCTGCCCGCCGTCTACTTCCTGCACGGGTTCACCGGCAGCGCCCGCGGCTGGCTCAACGTCTCGGCCTTCTCGCCCACCGTGCCGGAGCGGATCGAGGCGCAGTGGGCGGCCGGCGCGCTGCCGGAGTTCGCGGCGGTCTTCGTGGACGGCTTCACCGGCGTGGGCGGCACGCAGTGGATCAACGCGGCGGCGGTGGGGCGCTACCAGGACTACCTGGCCGACGACGTGACCGCCTTCGTGGAGGCGCGGCTGGGCTGCCTGGCGCGGCCGGAGGCCCGCGCCGTGGTGGGCAAGAGCTCCGGCGGGTACGGGGCGCTGTGCCTGGGGCGGGATCGGCCGGAGGTCTTCGCCCACCTCGGCTGCCACGCCGGCGACGCCGGCTTCGAGTGGTGCTACGGCCCGGACCTGCCGCGGGCGGCGGCTGGGCTGCTCGGCAGCGCCGACGCCGCGGCCTGGCTCGAGGCGCTCAAGGCGCGGGCCCGCGCCACCAGGCTCGCCGGCGCCGATCACCCGGTGCTGGCCGTCGTGGCCATGGCGGCCCACTACTCGCCCGACCCGGCCGCGCCGCTGGGGGCGGCGCTCCCCTTCTCGCTGCCGGACGGGCGGCTCCTCCCGGAGGTCTGGGCGCGCTGGCTGGAGCACGACCCGGCCCGCTTCGTGCCGCGCGCCCTGGGCGCCTACCGGCGGCTCGCCTCCATCTTCGTGGACTGCGGGACGCGCGACGAGTTCAACCTGCGCTGGGGCGCGCGCCAGGTGGTGGCGGCGCTGCGGGCCGGCGGCGTCGGGGTGGAGCACCAGGAGTTCGACGACGGCCACATGGGGATCAACTACCGCTACGACGCCTCGCTGCGGTACCTGGCGCCGCGCCTGGCCCGGGGCTGAGCGGCCGCGATGCGACCGCGGCCCGGCCGGTGGCTGGTGTAGGCTCGGGGCGATGACCGGCCCCTCGGGCGACGCCCTCCTGCAGATCATCACCGGCGCGGCCCGCGACGTCATCGTCGTGCTGGACGCCGCCGGCCAGGTGACCTTCGCCTCCGCCGCCGTCGAGCGGCTGCTGGGCTGGGCGCCGGCGGCGCTGCTGGGGCAGCCCCTGAGCGCGCGGGTCCACGGCGAGGACCGGGCCGCCCTGGAGGAGGTGCTGGGCGCGGCGCGCCGCGGCGTGCCCGGCGTGCTCCAGTTCCGCATGCGCGCCCCCGATGGCCGCCACGGCTGGGTCGACTGCTCGGCCGGCCCGGTCGCCGACGGCGAGGCGGCCGGGTCCTGTGTCTGCGTCCTGCGCGACGAGGAGGAGCGCCACGCCGCGCGCGGCTACGCCGACCAGGCGCTGGTCGAGAAGGAGCGCTACCTCCGGGCCGTCTTCGACAACGCCCTGGACGCCATGGTCATCGTGGACGGCGAGAGCGTCATCGTGGAGGCCAACCCTGCGGCGGAGCGGCTGGCCGGAGGCGGGCGGGCGGGCGTCCCGCTGCTGGGCACGGCCCTCCGGACCATCGTCACCCCGGCGCGGTCGATCGAGCTGCGCGGGGCGTGGCGCCGCTTCCTGCAGGAGCGGCAGCTGGCCGGCCGCACCGAGATCGGCACGGCCTCCGGGCCGCGCACGGTGGAGTACGCCCTGGTGGCCGACGTGCTGCCCGGCCTGCACCTCGGGGTCATCCGCGACGTCACCGAGCTCCTCGCCATGCAGGCCGCGCTGGCGCTGGCCGACCGGCTCGCCTCCATGGGCACGGTGGCGGCCGGGGTGGCGCACGAGCTGAAGAACCCGCTGGCCTACGTGGGCGCCAACCTGGAGTTCGTGCAGGCGGGGCTGGCCGGCCTGGCCGCCCGCCATCCCGAGGAGGCGCGCGCCGTGGCGCCGCTCGCCGAGGCCGCGGCCGAGGCGCTGGTCGGCCAGCAGCGCATGCAGGTCATCGTGCGCGACCTGAAGACCTTCTCGCGCGACGACGACTCGGCCGGCGCCGTGGCCGACGTGCACCGGGTGCTGGAGTCGTGCGTCAACATGTCGTGGTCGGAGGTGAAGCGGCGCGCCACGCTGCGCAAGGAGCTGCGGGCCGTGCCGCCGGTGCGCATCTCCGACGCCCGCCTCGGCCAGGTCTTCCTCAACCTGCTCATCAACGCGGCCCAGGCCATCCCGGCGGGCGACCCGGGGCGCCACGAGGTCGGGCTGGCCACGCGCCCGCTGGAGGGCGGCCGGGTGGAGGTGGAGGTGTGGGACACCGGCTGCGGCATCGCGCCGGCGGTGCGGGCCCGCATCTTCGAGCCCTTCTTCACCACCAAGCGGCCGGGGGAGGGGACCGGGCTGGGCCTGTCGATCTGCCGGTCGATCGTGGAGACCGCCGGCGGCACCATCGAGGTGGAGAGCGAGGAGGGGAAGGGCTCGCGCTTCCGCGTCGTCCTGCCGGCGGCCGAGGCGCTGGCGCCCACGGCGTCCCAAGAAGTCTCCCCCGCCGGCGCCGCGCCGGTGTAGCCTCCCCCCCCTCGCACCCCACCACAGAGGGACCGAACCATGCGCACCTTCGTCGCTGCAGCACTCCTGTCCGGCCTGCTGGCCGCCGCGCCAGCCCACGCGGCGCAGCCCGCCCGCGCCCCGGCCACCGGCGAGCTCACCGGCTGGCTCATCCTGGGCGCCGGCGTCGGCTACCACGACGGCTACGACAGCGGCTTCGGCATCGGCGGCCGTTACCGCATGCCGCTCGTCACCGAGGGCGTCATCCGGCCCAACGCCTCGGGCATCCGGGACACCGTCGACCTCGAGTTCGGCGCCGACCTGGTGCGCTACGACTACTCCTACCGCGTGGCGCCGTACGACTACGGCTACACCTGGACGGCGTTCCGGCCGCGCGTCGGCGTCATGTGGAACTTCTGGTTCAGCCCGCAGTTCGCCCTCTACCCCAAGCTCGACCTGGGCTACCAGTTCGGCTGGTTCTCCGGGTGGAACAACGCCGTCGGCCCGAGCCCGGGCTGGAGCGGCGCCTTCCTCGAGCCCTCCATCGGCATGATCTGGCGCTTCCGCCCGGCCACCTCGCTCCGCGTCGAGGCGGGCAGCGAGGGGCTCAAGGTCGGCCTCGGCTTCGCCTTCTAGCGCGCCGCGCCACCCTGGAACGACGGCGGCCGCTCCCCTCCGCGGGGGGCGGCCGTCGTCGCTTCACGGTCCGTGTGTGGGCTCAGTCCTCGTGGCGGGGCCCGCCGCGGCGCAGGAAGGCCGGGATGTCGTACTGGTCCTCCTGGTCCGGCCGGTAGCCGCCGGAGGGGGCCCGGCCGGCGCCGGCCTTGACGGTGGCGGCGGCCGGGGCCGGCGCGGCGGCCGGCTTGGCC
>JAJYAW010000104.1 GCA_021779335.1 Myxococcales bacterium
GACGCGGGCGCGCGGGGCCGCCCCGGCCGCCGCCCTGGCCGGCCTCGCCTTCGCCACGGCCGCCGCCTGCCGGCCGCAGAGCGCCCTCTTCGCCGCGGTGGCCTTCGGCTGGCTCCTCCTGACGGACCGGCGCGGAGCGGCCGCCTTCGCGGTCGGCGCCCTGCCCCCGGCGGCGGGCCTCCTCGCCTGGAACTGGTGGTACCTGGGCGGACCGCTGCGCTTCGGGCAGGTGGAGATCAGCGCCGCCATCGCGCTGGCCAAGACCGGCGTGGCCGACCCGTGGCCCTTCCGGCTCGGCGAGAGCCTGCCCGGGCTGCTCCTGTCCCCCTCGCGCGGCCTCCTCGTCTTCTCGCCCTTCCTCGCCCTCTCGCTGGGCGGCGCGGTGGTGGCGTGGCGCGGCGAGGCGCACCGCGCGCTCCGGCCGCTCGCCGTGGCGGCGGCCCTCGCCCTCGTGGTCGAGGCCGGCTGGTTCGACTGGTGGGGCGGGTGGTCCTACGGCTGGCGCCGGCTCACCGGGCTGGCGCCTGCGCTCACCCTCCTCCTGGTCCCGCTCGGCCCCTGGCTCGCCGCCGCCCGCTGGCGCCGCGCCCTGCTCGGCGCGACCGCCGCCTGGGCGGTGGCGGTGCAGGGGCTGGGGGCGCTGGCCTACGACCTCTCCGGCTGGAACGCGCGCCCGGCCTGGCGCGTCGCCGGGCCCTCCGGGCAGGAGGCGCTGCTGCTCGACCCGGACGAGGCCAGCGCCGCGGTGGCGCGCGGCGGCGTGGTGCGCCAGCTCACCTTCCTCGACGTGGACGCTCCGGCCAACCGGGCGCGCCTCTGGTCGCTCCGCGACAGCCAGATCGCGTACACCTTCGCCCACTTCCGCGCGCTGCGCCGCTCCCGCCACGACGGCGCCGCCGCCTGGGTGGCCTCCTTCGGCCCGACCGGGAGTTCCGCCGTTCGGCCCTGAGGGTCCGCGGTTCGGCCGGCCCTCACTCCGCCTCGACCGGACCGCCGCTCCGCGCCACGTCCTCCCGCCTCACCCTGGCGGGATCGAGGCCGGCGGCCCGCCGCGTCATGGTGGCGAAGAGCTCGTCCATCGGCGGCAGCGACCCCTTCACGAAGCGGAGCGGGTTGACCCGCCCCACCACGAAGGCCTTGAGGTACGGCGAGTCGAACCCTTTCGCCTTCAGCCGCTTCACCGCCTCGCCCACGGCGTCGTCGAAGGCCACCACCAGCGCGGCCCGCCGCCGCCGCTCGGCCAGGGCGCTGGAGCAGGCCTGGTCGAGCAGCGCGTCCACCTTGCGCAGGATGGGGGCGTGGAGCGAGCCGGAGAGGCGCGGCCGCTCCTGGTAGGCGAAGCCGAGCGTGACGAGCGCCGCCTCCTCGAACTGGAGCTCCATCTCGGCCTCTCGCGGGTCGAGCGAGCCGCAGAGGTCGAGGTACATCCGCCCCACCTCCAGCGCCTTCTCGCGCAGGTTGTGGGCCTTCTCGATGTTGAGCGCCAGGATCTGGTAGGCCACCTCGCGCTCCGGCACGAGCAGCGCCAGCACGGCCTTGGCCCCCAGCTCCTTCAGCGCGGTGAGGCGGTGGCCGCCGTTGGGCGTCAGGTAGCGGCCGTCGGCCTCGCGGGTGGCGATGATGGGGTCGAGGTATCGGCGCGTCTTGTCCATGGCCAGCGTGAGCCGGCGCACGTGCGGGTCGGAGACGTCGCGCTGGAACGGCGTGCGCTCCACCTGCGCGACCGGCAGCGCCACCAGCAGGAGCCCGTGGCCGCCCAGCGGCTCGCGGTAGGTGGCCAGCACCGCGCCGCCGTCGGCCTCCACCGCCGCGGCCAGCGCCGCCAGCCCGGGCGGCGGAGCGGTCAGCAGCAGGTCCTTGGGGCCGAGCCCGGTGGGCCTGAGCTTCACGCCCTTGCGGGCGCGGGGGGTGCCGGACTTCGTGACGGGGCGCTTCTTCCTGGCGGCCATGTGGGTGAGTCTGCGACCGGGGCGGCCGGAGATCCACGCTTCGCTCGGGGCGGCGCCGCTCGAGCTTGGTCGGCCTCTCCGCCCCCGCGGTCTGGTAGGCTGGCGGCCCGGCCCTGTTCGCCCCCCCGCCGGCCCCCCGAGTGTGCACCGACATGACCGAGCGCCCCGCCGCCGACTCCCAGGAGCTGATCAAGGCCATCGCCGACGAGGGCGGGCAGCTCGGCATGGAGCTGGTGGACGTGGCCGGCTTCATCGAGGACGTGTCGGCGCGGGCCACCGAGCAGGCCCAGGAGTTCCACGCCCTGCGCGACGCGGCGCTCCAGGTGCTGCAGCGCGGCCGCGCCATCGGCGAGGCGGCCAGCTCGGCGCGCGCCGTCACCCGCGCCATGGCCAGCGAGGTGGCGTCGACGCGGGCCAAGGTGGACGCCACGCTGAGCGACATCGGCGGCCTGGTGGAGATGGTCCAGACCACGGCGGCCCGCCTGGGCGAGCTGCGCGGCTCGCTGGAGACGGTGGCGGCCACCGCCGCCGGCATCGAGGGCATCGCCAGCCACACCAACATCCTGGCCATCAACGCCTCGGTCGAGGCGGTCCACGCCGGCGCCCGCGGGGCGGGCTTCGCCATCATCGCGGACGAGGTCCGGACGCTGGCCAACCAGACCAAGGACGCCTCGCGCAAGGTGGACGCCTCGCTCCAGGCGCTGGCCGCCATCGCCGGCCAGCTCGCCGAGGCCAGCCAGCGCGGCCAGCGGCAGGCCGAGACGGTGGGGGCCGGCGCCAAGTCCATCGCCGCGCTGGCGCAGCTGGTGGGCCAGGCCACCGCCGAGATCGACCAGCGCGCCGAGCGCATCGGCCTCGGCGCGCAGGACGTGGAGGCGCGCGTCACCGGCTTCCTGGAGAACGTCCAGCACCTGGACCAGGGGGTCGAGGCCTCGAGCCAGCAGCTCGCCGCGGTGAGCGAGCGGCTGGGCGGGCTGATGCACCTCTCGGAGCGCATCCTCGGGCTCTCCGCCGACACCGGGGTGGACACGGTGGATCGGCCCATCGCCGTGCTGGCCATGCGCACCGCCGCCGAGATCGCCCGCCTGCTGGAGGAGGAGGTGCGGCAGGGGCGGGCCTCGGTGCAGGACCTCTTCGACGAGCGCTACGTCCCCGTCCCGGGCACCGACCCGCAGCAGGTCACCACCCGCTTCACCGCGCTGGCCGACCGGCTGCTGCCCCCGCTGCTCGAGCCGCCCCTCACCGAGGTGCCCGGCGTGGTCTTCGTGGTGGCGGTGGACCGGAACGGCTACCTGCCGACGCACAACGCCAAGTTCTCGCACCGCCAGCGCAGTGACCCGGAGTGGAACAAGGCCAACTGCCGCAACCGGCGCATGTTCGACGACCGGGTGGGGCTGGCGGCCGCGCAGAACACCGACCACTTCCTCATCCAGTGCTACCGGCGGGACATGGGCGGCGGGCAGTTCGCCCTCATGAAGGACGCCTCGGCGCCCATCCGGGTGGCCGGACGGCACTGGGGCGCGCTGCGGGTCGGCTACCGGACCTGAAGGACCTGAAGGGAGCACGCCGTGCCGCTCGACCCCCGCCTGCGCTCGCCCAAGGAGCGACCCCTCCTGGTCGCCGGCACCATCTTCTCCGCCGTCGCCTGGCTGCTGCTCGTGGTCTCGGTGGTCGGCCTCCTCTACGCCCTGCTGGTCGGCCTCTTCGTCCTGGCCGCCCACGCCCTCTTCCTGGCCCACGTCCGGGTCAACGGCGTGCGCGTCGACGAGCGGCAGCTGCCCGACCTGCACGCCCGCGCCCGCGCCGCCGCCGCCAAGCTCGGCCTGGAGCGCCTCCCCGAGCTCTACGTGCTGCAGGGCGGCGGGCTGCTCGGCGCCTTCGCCACCAAGCTCCTGTCGCGCCGCTACGTCATCCTGCTCTCCGACCTGGTGGACCACTGCCAGGACCCCCGGCAGCTCGACTTCGTGCTGGCCCATGAGCTGGGCCACCTGGCGGCCGGCCACCTCGCCCGGCGCCTCTTCCTGCTGCCCTTCCGGCTGGTGCCGTGGCTGGGCGCAGCCTACTCGCGGGCCTGCGAGTACACCTGCGACCGCTGCGGCCTGGCCGGCGCCGGCGACCTGGAGCAGGCGCAGCGCGGCCTGGTGGTGCTGGCGGCGGGCGGGCGCATCGCCGCGCAGGTGGACCTGGCCGCCTTCGCCTCGCAGCGGGCCGAGGCCGGCGGCTTCTGGGCCACCGTGCTGGAGCTGAACGCCTCCCACCCGTTCCTCAGCAAGCGGGTGGCCGCGCTGCAGGCGCTCGTCGATCCGGCCTCCGCCCCGCAGCCGGCGGGGCGGAGCGCGGCCGGCTGGGTCCTGGCGCCGGCGCTCGGCCTGTTCTCCGGCGGGGCCGCCGCGGCGCCGCTGGCGGTGGTGGCCGTCGTCGGGGTCCTGGCGGCCATCGCCATCCCCAACTACCTGAGGTTCCAGCTCCGCGCCAAGGAGGTGGCCGGGAAGGCGGAGCTCAGCGGGCTGCACCGGGCCGAGGTCGCCCGCTTCGCCCGGACCGGCACCTACCTGGAGCTGCGCGCGCCGGAGCAGCAGCCCGGCGCCGCGGCGGCGCCCTGGAGCGCCGACGACCTGGCGGCGGCCCGGGAGCTCGACTGGGCGGTGGGCGCCACGACCCACCACGCCTTCGGCGTCGCCGTGGGCGAGACCAGCGCGGGCAAGGCCGCCTTCGCCACCTGCGCCGAGGCCGACCTGGACGGCGACGGCGCCTACTCGGCCTGGGTCACCTGGGAGCCGGTGGAGGACGAGGACGGCGACCTGGTGGCGCCCAAGCCCCCCTGCCGCTTCGCCGCCGGCTTCGTCCGCCCCATCACCTTCCAGGCCGGCGACACCCCGGGGACGCCGGTGAAGGTGACCGCCGCCGAGACCTTCTGACCGCCCTCAGAGCACCCGGTCGATGGTGACGAGGTCCACCAGCCCGGAGACGCCGTAGAGCGCCGGGATGATCCGCTCCGGCGGGTGGCGCCGCCGCAGCGCCGCCACCTTCTCGGTGCCGGCCCGGTAGGCGGGCAGGTACATGCGCCCCAGCAGCGGGTGGCGCCCCCAGGCGCCGGAGAGCTTGTCGGCCCGCTCCGCCGAGACCAGGTAGTCGGCGCGCAGGGCGGCGGCCACCTCCGCCTGCGGCCGCCCCTCGCCCCAGGTGAGCCAGGAGGACTGGTTCTTGGCGTCGTCCTGCAGGAGCGCCAGCAGCAGGCCCAGCTGCAGGTCGTCGTCGGGGAGCTGCTCCACCTCGGTGACGCCGAAGGCCATGAGGAGCGCGTTGTTGGCGATCCCCTCGGAGAGGGCCGCGCCGCGCGTGTTCATGGTGAGCACCGTCCCCTCGAAGCCCACCTTCCCCTGCACGTGGAGCGCCTGCGCCAGGGCGAAGGTGGTGACGTGGCCCGGCACCACCTCGTGGCTGACGAGCTGGGCGAACTCCGGGACCGAGATCTCGAGCGAGGCGTTGAGCTCGTAGGTGGCCTCGTAGCGCGGCGCCCCGGCGGCGTCCCGCGCCCGCCCCACGTAGTTCATCGAGCCGGAGAACCAGGCGTCCTCGATGGGCAGGAACCGGATGTTGGCGCGCGGGATCTCGCGGAGCGCGGCCGGCAGGTGCGGCGCCACGTGGCGGCGCGTCCCCTCCTCGAGCTGGGCGATGAAGGCGTCGCCGAGCTGCTTGATCGACCGCTTCGGCACCAGCCGCGCCGCCCGCCAGGCGTCCACCGCGGCGAGCAGCCCGTCGGGCGTGCTCGAGGGGTGGCCGGCCCGCGCCAGCAGGTCGGCCACCCGGCGCCGCCGCTCCCCGGGCCGGGAGGGCTCGGGCGGCTGGCCGCAGGAGGCCTGCACGCAGCGCTCGTAGGGCACGGCCGGCCCGCGGCCGAGCCGCTCCTGGGCCAGCTCGAGCATGATCCCCAGGCTCTCGGCGACGCCGGCGAGGTAGGCGCCGCGCAGCCCGCCCAGGGCCGCCGCCCGCGCCGAGAGGTCGCGCACCCCGCCCGGCACGTCCACCGCGGCCAGGTAGGCGTCCACCGCCGCGGCGTCGATCTCGCGGCCCCCCACGCCGCCGCCGGCGCGCAGCCGCGCCGCCGCCGGGTGGGTGTAGGCGGGCGGCAGCGGCCGGTCGGAGAACCAGGAGTCGGCGATGAAGCGCCCCACGCCGGACGGGTTCATGACGTCGCCGCCCCAGAGCGTGTCGACGCCCAGGATGGCGGTGGCGGTGGCGGCGTCCAGCGAGGCCTCGAGGGTCATGCGGAGCTCCCGGCGGCGGGGTCGAGCGGGTGGGTGGGCAGGTTCGTCGCCCTGGCGGCCTCCCATTGGTACACTGCGCGGCCACGCGGCACCGCACCCCCGATGGAGGCTGGATGGACGCCACCGACACGAGATCGCTCCCGGAGAGCGCCTACCGGCCCCTCGCGCCCGGCGAGACCTACCGGCCCGTCGTGCCGGCGGCCGAGGCGCCGCCGGAGGCCACCTGGCGCTCGGTGACCTGGGGCGTGCTGCTCTGCGCCGTCTTCACCGCGGCCTCCGCCTACTCCGGCCTCAAGGTCGGGCAGGTCATGGAGGCGGCCATCCCCATCTCCATCCTGGCCATCGGCCTCGGAAGGCTCTTCCGGCGCCGCTCCTCGCTGCTCGAGAACGTCATCATCACCGGCATCGGCGGCAACGCCGGGGCGGTGGTGGCGGGCGCGGTCTTCACCCTGCCCGCGCTCTACATCCTCAAGCTCGACCCGCACCCCTGGCAGACCATCTTCATCTGCGTGGCCGGCGGCGCCATGGGCGTGCTCTTCCTCATCCCGCTGCGCCGCTACTTCGTCCGCGAGACCCACGGCCTGTTCCCCTTCCCGGAGGCCACCGCCATCACCGAGCTGCTGGTGACCGGCGAGAAGGGGGGCTCGCAGGCCAGGCTCCTCCTCCAGGCCACCGGGGTGGCGGCGGCCTACGACTTCCTCGTCTCCACCTTCCACGTCTGGAAGGAGACCGTCGACCTGCGCTTCCTGCCGGCGGTGGAGACGCTGGCCCAGAAGGCCAGGATGACCCTCTCCTTCGACGCGCTCGGCTTCATCCTGGGGCTCGGCTACGTCATGGGGCTGCGCTCCTCGATGCTGCTGTGCGCCGGCGGCGTCCTCTCCAACCTGGTGCTGGTGCCGCTCATCTGGTTCCTGGGCGGCCACATGACCGAGGCCGTCTACCCGGGCACGGTGCCCATCTCGGCCATGGACGCGGCCCAGATCTTCTCCAGGTACGTGCGGCTCATCGGCGTCGGCGCCATCGCCACCGCGGGCATCTTCGGCATCCTCAAGTCGCTCCGCATCGTGGCCGGGTCCTTCGGCATCGCCGTGAAGGCCTTCCGCGCCGGCGGCGACCACGCCCTCACGCGGACCGACCGCGACGTCTCGATCATGGTCATCCTGGGCGGGGTGGTCCTGTCGACGCTCGGGGTGGCCCTCTTCCTCGGCAGCCTGGGCACCTCGCTGGCGGCGCTGCTGGTGGGCCTGGGGCTGGTCCTCCTCTTCTCCTTCTTCTTCACCTCGGTGGCCGCCAACGCCATCGCCACCACGGCCCGCAACCCGGTCTCCGGCATGACCATGCTCACCGTCATCGTCTCCTCGGTGGTGCTGCTCGAGTTCGGCGTCTCCGGCCGCTCCGGCATGTTCTTCGTGATGGCCATCGCCGGGATGGTCTGCACGGCCCTGTCGGTCTCCGGCCAGACCGTCACCGATCTCAAGGTGGGCTACTGGCTCGGCTCCACGCCGCGGGCGCAGGAGCGGGTCAAGTTCCTCGGCGTGCTGGTGGCCGCGGCCGTGTCCGGCCTGACCATCGTGCTCCTGGCCCGCTACTACCAGTTCGGCGAGGCGGCCGAGGGCGACGCGCGCACGGTCCTGGCCTCGCCCCAGGCGTCGCTCATGAAGGCGCTGGTGGAGGGCTTCATGAGCCGCCAGCCGGTGGCCTACCTGCTCTTCGCCGTCGGCGCCCTCATCGCGGTGACCATGGAGATGCTCTCGGTGCCGGCGCTCACCTTCGCCCTCGGCATGTACCTGCCCCTCGAGCTCAACTCGCCGGCCCTGGTGGGCGGCGTCATCGCCTGGGCGCTCTCGCGGCGCGCCGATCGGGCCGGCGGCGAGGCGGGCCGCTCCATGCGCGAGCGGGGCGTCATCGTGGCCTCCGGCCTGCTGGCCGGCGGGGCGCTGGGCGGCGTCTTCGGCGCCGCCATGCAGATGGTCCCGGGCTTCAGCGAGGACTGGGTGCGGACCCCGTTCTACGGCACCGCCGCCGTCTCCCAGTCGGTCAGCCTGGTGGCCTTCCTGGCGCTCTGCCTCTACCTCTGGTTCACCTCGGTGAAGCAGGGCGAGGTGGCGTGATGCGCCCCGACCGCCCGCTGGCCTTGGCCCTGCTCCTCGCGCTCGCCGCCGCCCCGCGGGCTGGCGCGGCGGCCGCCCCGCCG
>JAJYAW010000105.1 GCA_021779335.1 Myxococcales bacterium
CCTTGCCCGTAATGGCGCGATCATCGGCACATTTCGCGGCGCCGTCTCGGGCCAGATTCTAGAATCGCCCCGAGGCGCCGGCGGCTTCGGCTACGATCCGCTCTTCGTCCCGGCCGGGCGGGCCCTCACCATGGCGGAGCTCCCGCCGGAGGAGAAGGACGCCCTGTCGCACCGCGGGGCGGCCTTCCGGGCGCTCCGGCCGGCGCTGGCGCGGCTGGCGGGCGGCCCGGGCTGAGCGGGCGGCCCCCCGCGGGCGCCCCGGCCTTGACGGCGACGGGCCGAGAGGCTAATCAGTCGCCCTCTCGGTCGGGCCCGCCTGGGGTCAAGCCGCGTAGGATCCGGGGCGTAGCGCAGCCTGGTAGCGCGTCTGCCTTGGGCGCAGAAGGTCGTCGGTTCGAATCCGGCCGCCCCGACTTTCGGCTCTTTCACAGCACGGCGATGGCAGGGCCTCCACGCGGCCCGCAGGGCACCTGACGGCGCAGCTCAATTTACGGTGGGTATAGCTCAACTGGTAGAGCACTGGACTGTGGATCCGGGGGTTAAGGGTTCGAACCCCTTTACTCACCCCAGCTTCAAACGCGACACCCGCGCCCGTAGCTCAGCTGGACAGAGCAGCGGCCTTCTAAGCCGCTGGTCGGGGGTTCGAGTCCCTCCGGGCGCGCCTTTCCGCGTCCGGAGCGCCTCCCGCGGGGCGTGCAGGCGTTGACAGCCCCCGCGGGCGTTGGTAGATCCGCGACCCCTCGGCCATCCCGAGCGCAGCAGCAGCACCGCCGGACCGCAGCGAGCAGGCCGCAGCGAGCAGACCAGGGCGCGTAGCTCAACTGGCAGAGCAATGGACTCTTAATCCATAGGTTGAAGGTTCGATTCCTTCCGCGCTCACTCACGCAGGACCGAAGAATCAGAGGGCCCCACTGGACGGACCAGCGGGGCCCTTCGCATGTCCGTGGGCGACCCGGCGTCACCGGGAGCGGGCCCCCGCTCACCGTCTCCGCCGCCGCGGAGCGCTCCTGCGCCCCGCCTGGGTCCGCGGCGTCCTCCTGGGCCGGCGCACCCTGGACCGGGCGCGGGACGTGAGCCTCCTTTAGGACAGCCAGACGCGCCGTCGTGTCGCCTGGGAGGCTTCCCAGGTGTTCTCGCGGAAGGAGGCGGTCTTGACCGACCACCGGGACACGGTCGCCGAGCTCTATCGGCTCCATGGCCCGGCCGTGTACCGGCGCTGCCTGCGGCTCCTCGGGCAAGCCGACCTGGCGCGCGACGCGACCCAGGAGGTCTTCGTGAAGCTGGTGCGCCACCTGGACGGCCTGGCCGACCGCGAGACGGCCCTGCCGTGGATCTACCGGGTCGCGACCAACCACTGCCTCAACTTGAAGCGCGACGGCCGGCGGCGCGGAGAGGGGGCCGCGCTCCCCGACCTCGACCTGGCCGACACCGCCGGCGCGGAGCCCTTCCCGGACCGGACCCTGGCCCGGCAGGTGCTGGCCAGGTTCGACGCGGCGACCCAGGCGGTGGCGGTGGGTGCCCTGGTCGACGGCTTGGACCACCAGGAGCTGGCCGCGCTCCTCGGCGTCTCGCGCCGCACCGTGGCGCGCCGGCTGGAGCACTTCCTCGACGGCGCCCGCCGCCTCCTGGGGGGGACCTGACCATGGAGGCCCGCTGCCCTTCGGACCCGGCCCTCGAGCGCCACCTCCTGGCGGGGGCCTCCTCCCCGCTCGAGGGGCACGTGTCCGCCTGCGCCTCTTGCGCGGCCCGGCTCGAGGCGATGAACCGGCTGGCCGAAGCCTTCCACCGGGAGGTCTACCCGGCCACGCTGGCGGCGGTGCAGGCCGCCGCGGCGGCGCACCGTCGGGAGAGGCTGCGCTGGCTGGTGCTGGGGCCGGCCCTGGCCGCGGCCGTGGCGGCGGCGCTCACCCTGACCCGCCTGGCGGCGCCGCCGGCGGAAGACGCCGGCGCCACGGGGGGGCTGGGCCTCACCGTCCTCGTGCAGGAGGGCGCCGGAGCCCGGGCCGTCCGCAGCGGCGAGGCGGTGGACGCGGCGGCGGCGCTTCGCTTCCGGATCCACGCCGCCTCGGCCTGCCGGCTCTGGATCCTCTCGCTCGACGCTGCCGGGGAGTTCACCCGCCTCTACCCGGGCGAGGGCACCGGCGGGGCCGCCGTCCGCGGCGCGGTCGAGATCCCGGGCGACGCCGTGCTCGATGGCCGGGCCGGACCGGCGCGGATCGTGGCGGTCTGCACGCCCGGCCCGGCCAAGTGGCGGGCGCTGGCGGCGCAGCTCAAGGGCACGGCCGCGGTGAGCGAGGACTTCGTGCGCGCCCCTCCGAACGCCGCGGCGCTTCCGGCCGGCGCGACGCTGGCCTCGGTGCTGCTCGAGAGGCGGTCCTGAGGTGGCGCGGCGGGCCCCTCTCCGTGCCGCCCCACCAGGGATGAGCCACCGCGCCGATCCCGAGGGTCATCGACTCAACCAGGGTGAGCGGCGCGAAGGGGCGCCTCCTCACCAGCAGGAGCCCACATGAAGACCGCCTCGTTGCTCGTCGCCGCCGGAGCACTCGGACTCGCAGCCTGCGGCGGCTCCTCCTCCACCGCGGCCCCGCTCAACCCCTTCCTGGGGACGCTCACCGTCACGAGCGCGCTCCCGGCCGGCACCAGCACCTGCCAGGCCACCCACGCCGTGACCTTCACCTCGACCGGCGTCAGCGAGCACACCGTGAGCGCCGCCGGCGGAGACTGCCTCACCTTCACCAACGGCGACACGTCGAGCCACCAGCCGGCGTCGGTCGGGTCGCCGGCGTGCGCCGAGCTGGACGCCGCGGCGGCGCTGGCGCAGGGGCAGAGCTTCACCACCGCGCCGCTGGGGGGGCCGAAGACGTGCCACTGGGAGGACGCCCTCAACCCGCCGTCCGGCGGCGGCGGCTACTAGCGCCGAGGCCCGAGGACCGGCCAGGCCATCGCCCCGTCACCGCGCTGGGAGATCCCATCATGACCAGGCCCCACCCATCCCTTCGCATCCTGCTCGGCGGCGCGGCGGCCCTCGCCCTGGTCCACTGCCAGGCCGAGACGGCCCCGCTCACGCCGCTGCGCTGGGCCAAGGTGGCCGGCCCCGGCCCGAACGGCGCGCTGCTCGGGCCGGGGGCGGCCGGCGCCTTCGACGAGCGCGCCAACTTCACCACCGACGCCTTCCCGGACGACGGCACCATCCGCCTCTACTACGGCGGCGCCGACGCCACCGGCGGCTGCCCGGGCATCAACGGCGCGCACTGGCGCATCGGCCTGGCCGAGTCGACCGACGGCGTGACCTTCGCCCGGGTGGCGGGGAGCGAGGCTGGCGGCGCCGTCATCGACAACGGCGCGCCGGGCCAGTTCGACTCGCAGCTCACCTACCGCCCCGACGTCCTCAAGGACGTGCGCGCCGACGGCTCCCTCGTCTACCGCATGTGGTTCAACGGCAGCACCGAGCCCTTCAACTGCCCCGCGGGCACGCTCGCCCTCGACCGGCGCATCGGCTACGCCGAGTCGAGCGACGGCCGCACCTGGACCAAGCACTACGACGGCGACGGGCCGGGCGGCAGCGTGCTGCCGCTGGGGGCCGCCGGGGCCATCGACGAGCAGCAGGTCGGCTACGTCTGGGTCCTCAAGGACGGCCCCGAGTACAAGATGTACTACTCGGCCAACGACGCCACCAACACCTGGCGCGTGGCGCTGGCCACCTCCACCGACGCGCGCCACTGGACCAAGGTGCCCGGCAAGCTGGCAGACGGCGCCATCCTCGACACCGGGCCGGCCGGCAGCTTCGACTTCGCCTGCGCCTACCAGCCGAGCGTGGTGAAGGAGCGGGACCAGCTCTACCGCATGTGGTACCGCGGCTGCGCGGCGCGCGGCGCCGCCAACGGCCCCAGCAAGGGGACCATCGGCTACGCCGAGTCGAACGACGGCATCACCTGGGTCAAGATCCCGCAGCCCGCCGCCGACGGCGCGGCGCTGGGCGTCAGCCCGGCCCCGGCGTTCGACTCGGGGGGCCTGACCACCCCGTCGGTCTACCTCGACGCCGCCGGCTGGAGCATGTACTACGCGGGCTTCGACACCGCCGGGCAGTACGCGGCCGGGCTGGCGCGGGCGCCCCGGTGAAGGCGCGCGCGGCGCTGGTGCCGCTCCTCGGCGCCCTGGCCGGGGCGGCGCGCGCCCAGACCATGCTCGACCAGGAGCAGCGGCTCATCGAGATCCACTCGCTGCTGGTGGCGGTGCCCGCCCTGGAGGCGCCCGCGGCGCTGGCGCCGCTGCAGGGGCGCATCGGCCTGGAGGTGATCACCATCCCGATCATCGACGGCACCACCGGGGGCAAGACCCAGATCACCGCCTCCGACCAGGCCCGCGCTTTCCCGCGCCTGCGGGCGTCGCTGGGGCTGCCGCTGGGCGGGGCCTGGAGCGCGGTGGCCGGGCTGGGCTGGGTCCCGCCCATCGAGTACCACCGGGTCAGCTCCGACATGCTCGGCCTGGAGGCCGGCGCCGCCTGGTCGAGGGGTCCGCTCGCGGCCGGGCTGCGCCTGCACGGTGAGTGGGCCGACTCGAAGAGCCCGGTGACCGACCCGTCCAGCCGCGACCGGCTCGTCACCCACCTCGGCGGGGTCGACCTGTCGGCGGCGTGGCGCTGGGCGCTCGGCGGGGTCGCGCTCACGCCCTACGCCAGCGTCGGCGCGGTCCGGGTGGAGGGGACCTTCACGGTCACCAGCGACGGTCACCAGCTCCGGAGCGCCGACACCGACCTGGCGCTCTCGGCCGGGGTGCGCCTGCTGGCGTTCCAGCGGCTCGAGGTGGTGGCCGAGCTGGAGGCCTTCCCCGGCGTCCTCGTCCACCCCGGCCTCTCGATCGCCTGGGTGCCGGGCGGCGGGACGCGCGGCGCCGCGGACGAGTGACACCATGACTCCTCGGGTGCTCGCGCTGCTCCTGGTGTCGAGGGTCGCCACCGGCGCGGCCGGCGGCCCTACCGGCCCCTCAGCCCTGACCAGAGCGCCACGCCCCCGAAGCCGAAGAAGAGGGCCGCCGCCGTCCACCGGACCCACTTGAGCTGGACCCCGGCGGCCAGCCTCCCGCCCAGGAAGACGGCGAGGCCGTCGGCGGCCAGCATGCCCAGCGTGGTCCCGATGGTGACCGTCACCACCGACCTGAACTCCGCCGCCAGCGCGACCGTGGCGAGCTGGGTCTTGTCGCCCATCTCGGCGAGGAAGAAGAGCACGACGGTGGTGGCGAAGGCGCCGAAGCGCTCCGGCCCCCTGGCCTCCTCGAGCGTGTCGGGCCTGAGGCTCCAGAGCCCGAAGCCGATGAAGGTGGCGGCCAGGAGGTAGGCCAGGAGGTGGTGCGGCACCACGGTCGAGATCCAGCCGCCCAGGCTGGAGGCCAGCCCGTGGTTGAGGACGGTGGCCACGAAGATCCCGGCCATGATGGCCCACGGCCGCCGGAAGCGCGCCGCCAGCGAGAAGGCCAGCAGCTGGGTCTTGTCGCCCATCTCGCTGGCGGCGACGAGGAGGAAGCTGCTGACGATGGCCTGGAGGGACATGGGCGGTGCGTCGAGCGCCCCGCCGCCGCGCCACGCGGCGTGAATGGCTCCCGTTGCGCGCTCGCTGTTACCCGGTGCCGCCCCGGCGCGTCAAGCGCGGCGGGCGGCCTCCGGCGGCGCGGGGCCGGGTCCCGCTAGAAGGAGAGGACGCGGTCGCTCTCGACCACCCAGCTGGCGAGCTGGGCCATCGTCGACTTCTCGGCGCCCGGGAAGTAGGGGTGGTTCTTGTGGATGCCGCACCGCGCCATGCAGGTGCCGCAGACCTTGACGGTGACGCCCTTCGCGATGAGGTCCTTCAGCATCTGGACCAGGTCCTGATCGTAGCCGTCGGGCTTCGTGAGGACGTCCCGGGCCATGTCCACCGAGTCGTTCATGAGGAAGATGCGCACGTCCTGGCCGCTCTCGCGCAGCTTGCCCGCCAGGCGCAGGCCGTTCCAGGTGACGTCGGTCCCGTCGTAGGGCTCGTGGTTGAAGACGATGAGGACGCTCATGGGCGGGCTCCGGCTGGGGGGAGTGGGTGGCGCGCCGGCCGGTCGGCCGGTGCGGGTGGTCCTTTAATCAATAAACTACTAGAGTAGTCAAGCGCCGCCGCGCCGCCCGGGCCGGGCGCCCCGGCGCCCTTGACCGGGCCCGCCGGGCCCGCCTACTCAAGGGCTCGAACGAGGACAGGAGCCCCCGTGCCCCCCACGCCAGGCCGACGCTTCAAGACCGCCATCTACGAGCAGTTCGCCCGCGTCTCGAAGGCGCTCGCCAGCGCCCACCGCGTGGAGCTCGTGGAGCTGCTCGCGCAGGGGCCGCGCACCGTCGACGCCCTGGCGCGCATGGCCGACATGACCCTGGCCAACACCTCGGCCCACCTCCAGGTGCTGCGGGGCGCCGGGCTCGTCGAGTCCACCAGGGAGGGGCTCTTCGTCACCTACCGGCTGCCCGACCCCTCGGTGGCCGACCTGCTGCTCGCCGTCCGCAAGGTCGCGGAGGCGCGCCTCGCCGAGGTGGCCAAGGTGACGCGGGCCTTCCTGGCGGCGAACTCGCAGCTCGAGCCGGTGGACGAGGCCGCGCTCCGCGCCCGGGTGCGCCGGGGCGAGGTGACCCTGCTCGACGTCCGGCCGCCGGAGGAGTTCGCGTCGGGGCACATCCCGGGCGCGCTGTCGGTGCCGCTGCCGGCGCTCGTGAAGGAGCTCGCCAGGCTGCCGAGGCGCCGGGAGGTGGTGGCCTACTGCCGGGGTCCGTACTGCGTCCTCGCCATCGAGGCGGTGAAGCAGCTCCGGGCGCGGGGCTTCAAGGCGGTCCGGCTGGAGGAGGGCGTCCTCGACTGGGCGGCGCGCGGCCTGCGGGTGGAGCGGACCGGGGCGTGAGCCCTCCCGCCGCCCACCTGCAGGTGGCGCGCCCGGTCCGGGGAGCGGCGGCTGGCCTCGGGGCCGCGGTCCTCTTCGGGCTCTCCACCCCGGTCGCCAAGCGGCTCCTCCCCTCCACGGGCCCCTTCCTGCTGGCGGGGCTCCTGTACCTCGGGGCGGGAATCGGGCTCTCGCTGCTGGCGCCCCTGCGCCGGGGAGGGCGGGAGGCGGGGCTCCGCCGGCAGGACCTGCCGATCCTGGCGGGCATGGTGGCGGCGGGTGGCCTGGCCGGGCCGCTCCTCCTCCTCTTCGGCCTGGCCCGGCTGCCGGGGGTCCAGGCCTCCCTCCTCCTGAACCTGGAGGCGCCCCTCACCATCGGGCTGGCGGTGCTGGTCTTCGGCGAGTCCCTGTCGCGCCGCGAGCTCCTGGGGGCCGCGGCCATCGTCCTCGGCGGCGCGGCGCTGAGCGCCGGGCCGGGGGCAGGCGTCTCGCGGTGGTCCGGCGCCCTCGCCGTGGCGGGCGCCTGCGCCGCCTGGGCGGTCGACAACAACCTGGGCCAGCGGCTCTCCCTGCGCGACCCGGTGGCGGTCACGCGGGTGAAGGCGCTGGCGGCGGGCTCGGTCAACGTCTCCCTGGCCCTGCTGGTGGGGGAGCGACTCCCGCCGGCCCTGGCCCTCGGCGCGACGCTCGCGACCGGGTTCCTCGGCTACGGCCTGAGCATCGTGCTCCACCTCCTGGCGATGCGTCAGGTCGGGGCGGCGCGCCAGGCGGCCTACTTCGCCACCGCGCCGTTCGTCGGCGCCCTGGCGGCCGTCCCCGTCCTGGGTGAGCACCTCGGCGCGGCGGAGCTCCTCGCGGGGGGGCTGATGTCGGCCGGCGCCATCGTCCTGCTCCGGGCCCGCCACGGCCACCGGCACGAGCACGAGGCGCTGGAGCACGACCACGCCCACGTCCACGACGAGCACCACGCCCACGAGCACGCGGGCGCGGTGGACCAGCCGCACGCCCACCCCCACGACCACGCGCCGCTCGTGCACGACCACCCGCACCTGCCGGACGCGCACCACCGGCACCGCCACTGACCGCCCGCCTCGGTCCGCGAGAGGCGGGGACCCGCCGGTTCCGCCCCCGGCCCCCCGGGCCGGGTGCCATGATGCGCGGCGTGACCACCGCGCCCGCCGCCTTCGTCCTGCCGCCCGGACAGGAGGACGCCGTGGCGACGCTCCTGGGCGGTGGCGCGCCGCTGCCCGGCGGGTGCCGCCTCGAGACCGCGGACATCCAGCCCACCGCCATCGAGGCGCGCTACCGCTGCGGCGGGACGCTGGCGGTGGCGCGCCTCGGTCGCGCCGGGGCGGGCGACGGGCCCGACGCGCCGCCCGGTCACCTCGTGGTGCTGCCCGGGTCGGACCTGCCGGCCCCGCTGCACGAGGCACTCGCGG
>JAJYAW010000106.1 GCA_021779335.1 Myxococcales bacterium
CGGTGTATCCTGCGCGCGGTGAAGCCGCTCCTCATCGTCAACCCCGCCAGCGCGGCAGGCCGCACCGGCCGCCAGTTCGACGCCATCGGCGCGGCGGTCCGGGGCGCCCTCGGCGACTTCGAGGCCCACTTCACCAGCGCCGTCGGCGACGGCACCGCCGTGGCCCGGCAGGCGGTCGGGGCGGGGCGTCGGCTGGTGGTGGCCGTGGGCGGGGACGGCACCGCCTCGGAGGTGGTGGACGGGCTGCTGGCCGGCGGCTACCGGCGCGAGTTCGGCTTCATCCCGCGCGGCACCGGCGGCGACCTCAGGCGCACCCTCCGCATCCCGCCCGACGTCGGCGGCGCGGTCCACGCCCTGGCCCACGCCGCGCCGCGCGCCATCGATCTCGGCCGGGTCGAGTTCACCGGCGACGACGGCGCGCCGCGGGTGCGCCACTTCGCCAACGTGGCCTCCTGCGGCATCTCCGGCGTGACGGCCGGGTACGTCAACCGCTCCTCCAAGCTGCTGGGCGGCGCGCTCTCCTTCAAGCTCGCGGCGGCCCGCTCGCTGCTCGGCTGGCGCGATCGGCGGGTCCGCTGGCGCGCCGACGGCGGCCCCTGGACCGAGGCCGCGGTGACGGCCCTCTCGGTCTGCAACGGGCGCTACTTCGGCGGCGGCATGATGGTGGCCCCGGCCGCGCTGGTGGACGACGGGCTCCTCGACGTCACCATCTGGAGCGGCTTCGGCCTGCTCGACTTCATCGTGCAGCAGCCCAGGATCTACGACGGCCGCCACGTGGAGCTCGCCAAGACGCGGACGCTGCGGGCCCGCACCGTCGAGGTCGAGCCGCTGGAGGACGAGCCCGTCGTCCTGGAGGTGGACGGCGAGCAGCCGGGCCGCCTGCCGGCCCGCTTCACCGTGCTCCCCGGCGCGCTGGCGCTGCGGGGATCGGGCTAGGCCGTCAGCGCCCGCTCCAGCATCCCCAGCGCCTCGTCGAAGACCGCGTCCTGGATGGTGAGCGGGAAGAGGAAGCGGATGACGTTGGCGTGGACGCCGCAGGTGAGGAGCACCAGCCCCTGCTCGAGCGCGCGCGCCTGCACCTGCTTGGCGAACTCCGGGTCCGGCCCGCCGCCGCCCGGCTTCATGAACTCGGCGGCCAGCATGGCCCCCGGCCCGCGCACCTCGGCCAGGCGCGGCACGCGCCCCTGCAGCCCCGCCAGCCTGGCCCTCAGCCTGGCGCCGAGGACGTTGGCCCGGTCGGCCAGCTTCTCCTCCTCCAGCACGTCGAGGACGGCGTGGGCCGCGGCGATGGCCAGCGGGTTGCCCGCGTAGGTGCCGCCCAGGCCGCCCGGCCCCGGCGCGTCCATGAGCTCGGCGCGCCCCACCACCGCGGAGATGGGCAGGCCGGCGCCCAGCGACTTGGCCACCGTCATGAGGTCCGGCAGGACCTCGTGGTGGTCCATGGCGAACATCCTGCCGGTGCGGGCGAAGCCGGTCTGGATCTCGTCGGCGATGAGGAGGATGCCGTGCGCGTCGCACTCGCGCCGCAGGGCCTGCAGCAGCTCCGGCGGCGCCGGGTAGAAGCCGCCCTCGCCCTGGACGGGCTCGACGATGATGGCGGCCACCCGCCTCGGATCCACGTCGGCCTTGAAGAGCCGGTGGAGCCCCTCGACGGCGTCGGCCGTGGTGACGCCGTGCAGCGCCATGGGGAAGGGGACGTGCCAGACGTCGCCGGGGAACGGGCCGAAGCCCACCTTGTACGGCACCACCTTGCCGGTCAGCGCCATCGTCATCATGGTCCGGCCGTGGAAGGCGCCGGCGAAGGCGATCACGCCGGGGCGCCCGGTGGCGCAGCGGGCGATCTTGACCGCGTTCTCCACCGCCTCGGAGCCGGTGGAGAAGAAGGTGGCCTTCTTGGGGTGGCGGCCCGGGGTGAGCGCGACGAGCCGCTCGGCCAGCCGCACGTAGGACTCGTAGGAGGCCACCTGGTAGGCGGTGTGGGTGAAGGCGTCGAGCTGGGCCCGCAGCGCCGCCACCACCCGGGGGTGGCGGTGGCCGGTGTTGAGCACCGCGATGCCGCCGGCGAAGTCGACGTAGCGGCGCCCCTCCACGTCCCACAGCTCGCTGTTCTCGGCCCGGGCCACGAAGAAGGGCGTGGTGATGCCGACGCCGCGAGGCGTGGCGGCCTCGCGCCGCGCCCGCAGGCTGGCGTTGTCACTCATGATCGTTGGCTCCCCTGGCGCCGCGCCGGCGCCTAGAACTTCACCATGACGTGGCGCACGGCCGTGTAGTCCTCGAGCGCGTACATCGAGAGATCCTTGCCGTAGCCCGACTGCTTCACGCCGCCGTGCGGCATCTCGGAGACCAGCATGAAGTGGGAGTTGACCCAGGTGGCGCCGTACTGGAGCCGGGCGGCGACCTGCATCGCCTTGGACACGTCGCGCGTCCAGACCGAGCTGGAGAGGCCGAAGATGGAGTCGTTGGCGTACTCGACGCCCTGCTCCAGGTCGTCGAAGCGGGTCACCGACACGACCGGCCCGAAGACCTCCTGCTGGACGATCTCGTCCTTCTGCAGCGCGCCGGCCACCACGGTGGGCTCGTAGAAGAAGCCGCTGCCGGGCTTGGCGCGCCCGCCCGCCGTGATCTCCACGTGCTTGAGCGCCCGGGCCCGCTCCACGAACCCGCTCACCGCCGTGCGGTGCTCGGCGGTGATGCAGGGGCCCATCTCGACCCCCTCCTCGTCCTGGGTGCCGACCTTGATGGAGCTGGCCGCGGCCGAGAGGTCGGCCACCAGCTTGTCGTAGATCTTCCCCTGGGCGTAGACGCGGCAGGCGGCGGTGCAGTCCTGGCCGGCGTTGTAGAAGGAGAAGGCGCGCAGGCCGGAGACCACCTGCTCCAGGTCCGCGTCGTCGAAGACCACCACCGGCGCCTTGCCGCCCAGCTCCAGGTGGGTGCGCATGATGTGCTTCTTGGCCGCCTCCAGGATGTGCTGGCCGCTCCCCACCGACCCGGTGATGGAGACCATGCGGGTCTCCGGCTGGGCCAGGATGCCGGTGCCCACGCTGGAGCCGCGGCCGGCCAGGACGTTGACGACGCCCCTGGGGAAGATGCCGGCGATGAGCTCGGCCAGCGCCAGGGTGGTCATGGGGGTCTGCACCGAGGGCTTGATGACCACCGTGTTGCCGGCGGCCACGGCCGGGGCGATCTTCCAGGCCGCCATCATGAGCGGGTAGTTCCACGGCGCGATGGAGGCCACCACGCCGAGCGGGTCGCGCCGGATCATGCTGGTGTAGCCGGGCGTGTACTCGCCGGCCACGGCGCCGGTCATGGTGCGGCAGGCGCCGGCGAAGAAGCGGAAGACGTCCACGATGGCCGGGAGCTCGTCGTTGAGGACGGCCAGGTAGGGCTTGCCGGCGTTTTGCGACTCGAGGCGGGCGAACTCGGCGCCGCGCCGCTCGACCGCGTCGGCCAGCTTGAGGAGCATGGCGGCGCGGTCGCGGGGGACGGTGCGGGACCAGCCGGCGAAGGCCCGGTCGGCCGCCTTGACGGCGGCCACCACCTGGGCCGGAGAGGCCTCCTGGATCTCCGCGACGACCTGGCCCGTGGCGGCGTTCAGCACCTTCTCGCTGCGCCCGCTGTCGCCGGTGACGAACTCGTTGTCGATGAGCATCTGCTGGTTCATGGAGGTCCTCTCCGGTGGGCCCGGCGGCGAGGCGCCGGGCTAGGGGAACATCTGCAGCGTGTAGGCGTGGAGCGCCGCGCCGAAGTCCGGCTCGAGCGGCCTGCGGTAGACCATGGTGGTGGCGAGCTCGGCGGCCAGGATGGCGGAGCGGTACTTGGACGGGAGCTGCTTGATGCGCAGCTTGAAGCCGGCGCCCTCCCGGATGAGCCGGGGCAGGTGGGCCAGCAGCGCCTGGCGGTAGGGCGCCTTGAGGGTCTCCTCCGGGTGGGCCTCGAACCAGCGGAAGAGGCGCGCCTTGTGCTGGTTGATCTCGACGCTGAGCGCCTCGGAGAGCTCGGTGAAGCTGCGCTTGCCGCCCTCCTCGCGGTGGCGCCGGAAGAGCAGGCTGGCCTCGTCGGTGGCGCGCCGCTCCAGGATCTCCAGCACGTCGCGCACGTACTCGGGCTTGTGCGCCATGAACTCCTTCTCGTCGAGGAGCAGGTTGCCGATGATCTCGTAGGACGAGGAGATGACGCCGCACTTGTTGGCCGAGGCGTCGCGCAGCAGTACCGCGCCCGCCTCCTGCAGCCGCCGGCGGGCCTCCGGCGTGATGAAGGAGTTGGCCCCCTCCACGATGACCGGGGCGCTCGGCGTCCCGTCGGGCTTGAGGAACTGGCGCCAGTTGCCCTGGTCGATGGTCTCGGGGCGGCCCCCGGCCGGGATGAAGAGGTCGGCCTGCACGCTGAAGAGCAGCGTGTCGTACTCCTGGTGGAAGTCGTCCAGGGTCACCCAGTCCCAGCGCAGCCCGCTGGCGGTCATCTCGACGCGCCGGTGCAGCTCGCGCAGGCCGTCGGTCCGCTTCTGGTTGCGGTAGAGGACGAAGCCGCCGGGGCTGAGGCGGGACGGGTCGAAGGCCTCGGCGTCCGCCTTGAGGACCACCTGCAGGAGGGCGTCGCGGTCCAGGCCGGCCGGGTCCATCAGCGCGCCGGTGCCGTCGACGATGAGCTTGATGGCCACGCCGGGGCTGCGCTCCAGCAGGATGCGCATGGCGTTGCCGGCCACGTCGCCGTTGGGGCCGCCGGTGAACTTCACCGAGAAGCGGTCCTTGCGCAGGTCCAGGCCGCGCTCGCGCATGGCGATCTCGCAGAAGGCGACCACGCCGGTGGAGGTGACGCCGTACTCCTTGTGGTTGATGCCCACGTGCTTCGACGACATGATGCCGCCGCCCAGCAGGTAGCCCCGCCGCACCGAGAGCGCCGCGATCTCCTCGATCATGGCGTCGTGCATGTTCTCGTCGGGGCCCAGCTCGATGGGCTCGTCCTCGCCGTAGTAGTCGAGCACGCGCGGATCGCGGGCCTTGCCGTTCTCGGTGACGAAGACGTCCAGGAAGGCGTTGATGAAGCCGCGCTGCACCTTGTAGAGGAGCTGGTTCTGCGCGGCCGGGGTGCGGCGGGCGCCGGGCACGTGCACCACCACCACCAGCTTGGAGCCGCCCTCGTAGATGTCCTTGTTCTTGAGGTGCTGGGTGTGGGCCAGCACGTAGTTCTCGCGGAAGAGCCGGTTGGCCACCGTGACGTAGTCGTCGCGGGTGTGGGCGAAGATGGTGCGCCAGCCGCCGCGGGCGATGTCGGCGAAGCCGATGTGGTAGCCGAGGCCGTAGCGCCCCATGAAGAAGGTGACGCGGAACGGCCGCTCCGGGGGCAGGTCGCCGGTGAACTCGGGCCCCAGGTCCTCCAGGTAGGCGGCGTCGAGCCGGAAGGCCAGCGCCTGCTTCTCGTCCACGAAGAAGTTGGTCTTGAGCGTCCGCTTGATGAAGATGAGGGCGGTGCGGAAGAGCGAGCGCCGGAAGTCGTCCAGCATCTTGTGGCCGGTGTTGTGCGCCGCCACCTCGTGCTCCACCTGGGCCAGCTCGCGGGCGTAGATCGCCTCGCGGTCCTGCAGGTCCGGGTCGAAGCGGGCCTTGAAGAGCTTGACCAGCCGGAGCGACATCTCCGGGTGGAAGTGGAAGGCGCGGACCACGTCCTCGAAGGTGTAGCGCTCGATCTGGTTGTGGGCGCAGTTGGTGTGGCTGAAGCCGATGAAGGCGTTGACCAGCCCGGCGTCCTCGCAGGTCATGAGGCGCGGCAGCACGAAGTCGCGGTAGGTGGGGGCCTCCACCGACAGGATCTGGGTGGCGAAGATCTGGCGCCGCAGGCTGCGGAAGAGCTCGCCGTCGCGCGTCAGCGGCCGCCCCTCGCGGTGGGCCACCCGGAAGCTGGCCACGAAGTAGCGCTGCCCGCCGGCGTTGGCGGAGAGCGCCAGCGAGCGGCGCAGCCCCAGGTTGAGGGCGTTCATCACCTCGGTGACCTGCATGAGGAAGCCGCGCGGCGGCGGGCTGGCGACCGCGAAGAGCACGGTGGACTCGACCTCGCCCCCGGCGCCCTGGCGCTCCACCAGGTCCAGCAGGAAGCCGCCCCGCTCCTGGCACTGGTGGAAGATCCAGGCGAGCTGGGCCACGTCGACGGCCGGGGCCAGCCGCACGTAGCGCTCGTTGTCGCCGGCCAGCTGGGTGAGCGCCTCGTCGAGCGCGGCCGGCCTGAGGTCGGGGTGGCGCTCGGCGGCGGCGGCGTGGATGGCGCGCCGCACCTCGCGGGGCAGCGGCTCCGGGGGCGGCCCGCCCGCCACGGTGGGGCGGGCGAACTCGTAGCGGTGCACCTCCAGCCCGCCGGCCAGGCCGGGGACCGGGACGTCGGAGTGGAAGATCTCGGAGGCGGAGATGTCGCGGTCCTCGATCTGGTGGAGCGTCTCGAAGACCGAGCCGGGCCGGTCCAGCCGCGCCAGCACGAGCTCGTGGTCGCGGTCCACCAGCGCCACCTCCCGGTCGGTGCCGAGGCGCGGCAGGGCGGCCGCCAGGTGGGCCAGCAGCTCCTGGTCCTCGCGGAGCGTGCTGGCCAGCAGGTCCGGCACGGAGTCGCGCAGCCAGGCGTAGCCCTCCTTGGCCGCGGTGGAGAGCGCTGCGATCGACCGCTGTACGCCGCGGTCGAGCCTGGTCGTCTGCCGTTCGGTCATGTCCCCTCCAGGGGTCAGTGGATGCCGCCGATGCAGACGTACTTCACCACGAGGTAGTCCTCGATGCCGTATTTGGATCCCTCGCGCCCGATGCCGGATTCCTTGACACCGCCGAACGGGGCCACCTCGGTGGAGATGAGGCCGGTGTTGAGCCCGACCATGCCGTACTCGAGCCGCTCGGAGACCCGCCAGGCCCGCGCCAGGTCCCGGGTGTAGAAGTAGGAGGCCAGGCCGAACTCGGTGTCGTTGGCGAGCTGGACCGCCTCGTCCTCGGTCTCGAACCGGTAGAGCGGGGCGAGCGGGCCGAAGGTCTCCTCGCGCGAGACCATCATCTCGCGGGTCGCGCCGGTCAGGACGGTCGGCTGGAAGAAGGAGCCGCCCAGGGCGTGGCGGGCGCCCCCGGTGACCACCTTGGCCCCCTTGGCGACCGCGTCGGCGATGTGCTCCTCCACCTTCCTGACGGCCCCCTCGTCGATGAGCGGCCCCTGCTGCGTCTCGGCCTGCAGCCCGTCGCCCACCTTGAGCTTGCCGACCGCCTCGCCCAGCTTCCGGGCGAAGGCCTCGTAGACGCCGGCCTGCACCAGCACGCGGTTGGTGCAGACGCAGGTCTGGCCGCTGTTGCGGTACTTGGAGGCGATGACGCCCTGCACGGCGGCGTCGAGATCGGCGTCGTCGAAGACGATGAAGGGGGCGTTGCCGCCGAGCTCGAGCGACACCTTCTTCATCGTGCCGGCGCACTGCGCCATGAGCTGCTTGCCGATCTCGGTGGAGCCGGTGAAGGTCACCTTGCGGACGATGGGGTTGGTGGTGAGCTCCTTGCCGATGGCGGCGGAGTCGCCGGTGACGACGTTGAAGACGCCCGGCGGCAGGCCGGCCCGCTCCCCGAGCTCGGCCAGCGCCAGCGCCGAGAAGGGGGTGGCCGAGGCGGGCTTGAGCACCACGGTGCAGCCGGCCGCCAGCGCCGGCCCGGCCTTGCGGGTGATCATGGCGGAGGGGAAGTTCCAGGGGGTGATGGCGGCCACCACGCCGATGGGCTCCTTGAGCACCAGGATGCGCTTGTCGGCGGCGTGGCCCGGGATGGTGTCGCCGTAGACCCGCTTGGCCTCCTCGGCGAACCACTCGATGAAGGAGGCCGAGTAGGCGATCTCCCCCCGCGACTCGGCCATGGGCTTGCCCTGCTCGGCCGTCATGAGGGTGGCCAGGTCCTCCTGGTTGGCCATCATGAGGTCGAACCAGCGGCGCAGGATGACGGCCCGCTCCTTGGCGGTCCTGGCGCGCCAGGCCGGCATGGCGTCCTGGGCCGCCTGGATGGCGGCGCGCGCCCCCTCGGTCCCCATGCGCGGGACGGTCCCGATGACCGCGCCGGAGGCCGGGTTCTTCACGGTGATGGTCCGGCCGTCGGCGGCGTCGATCCAGGCGCCGCGGACGTAGCAGCGCTGGCGGAGCAGGAACTCGTTCTTGAGCGGGACGGTGGGCATGGCCTCGCATTCAGCCAGAAGCGTGCCAGGCCGCGGCCGCGTCGCCGCGGCGCGGTCCGCGGGCGGGCTGGCCGGGCGGGAGACGGCTCAAGCGGCCGTCCTCCCGGCGG
>JAJYAW010000107.1 GCA_021779335.1 Myxococcales bacterium
GTTCTACGCCCGGGCGGGCGGCCGCGTCCACGGCGGGCGCGGGGCCGGCGCGGGGCGGCGCCCTACCGCTCCGGCGGGTCCGCCCGCGGCCCGGGCGTGGTCGCCGGCGGCACCCTGGCCGCGCCGGGGGTGGCCGGGCGGCGCGTCAGCAGGTCGGCGGTGACGAAGCGCGGGGCGATGTCCACCGGCACGGCCCGCAGCCGGTCGAGGACCCGCTGGACCGCCGGCCGGATCACCGCCAGCCGGTCGAGCAGCGCCACCGCGGCGGCCCGGTCGCCGCGGGCCTGCAGCTCCATGAGCGTCTTCGTCAGCGAGATGACGGCGGTCCGCATCTTGGCCGGGTCGGCCGCGAAGGTGCCGTCCTTCTGCACCACCACCGCGCCGGCGTCGAGGAACCAGTCGAGCTGCAGCGCCATCCCCTTGCCGTGCGCCTCGGTGAGCCCGAAGCGGAGCGAGCGGAAGGCGGAGGCCAGGAACGTCGGGTAGAGGGTGGCCTGCATGGCGGGGTCGAGCTTCCCCTCGTCGAGGAGCCGCTGCAGGGCGAAGAGGCCCCCCACGTCGGCCTTGGCCTCCTCGATGGCGCTGGAGGTGTCCCCCAGCCGCGCCCGCACCGTCTCCGGCGCGCCGCCCGGCACGGCCACCTGGTGCGGCCCGAGCCCGTGCACCAGCTCGTGCATGAGGATGTGGGTGAAGAACGGGTCGAAGGCGACCAGGCCCCGCTGCGAGGGGGCCAGCGCCACGCGGGCGATGGGCAGCAGCACCTTGTCGAACTTGGCCTGCTGGACGTTCTTCAGCATGACCCGCTTCGAGCCCATCTCGCGGAGCACCTCCTCGTCGTTGGGGAGGTTGTAGGCGGCGGTGGTGACGCCGCGGGCCGCGTCGCCCGCGGCGAAGAGCTCGTTGACGACGCGGATGGGGGCCAGCCCGCCCAGCTTCGGGTTCTTGAGGGCGGCGTCGATGGGGAGGGCGTCCTCGATCCCCTGCAGCTCGGCGGAGAAGCGGGCCAGCTTGGCCGTCTCGGCGGCGTCGCGGACGCCCACGAAGGCCTCGAAGGCCGCCTTCATGTTGAACCAGCCGTCCTCGTAGACCTCGTAGGGCCCGAGGGTCGGCTCGATGGCGCCGTCCAGCCTCATCCAGGCCACGTCGCTCTGCCGGTACTCGTTGGAGCGGAAGGCGGCGGCGCGGGCGGTGAGGAAGGTGCGCAGCGCCGGGTCGGCGGTGAGCCGGGCCGCCTCGTCGAGCAGCCCGGCCGCCAGGGCCAGCTCGCCCTGGTACTCCAGGCTGTAGGGCACGGCGGCCAGCTTCCCGTCCGGGCCGCGCCGCACCACCGTGAAGAAGCCCGCGGCGGCGGCGCGCTCGGCCGGCGGCAGCCCGGCCAGCCACCCCTCCACCTCGGCCTTGCTGGCGTTGGCCGGGTAGAAGTCGGCCTGCGGCGGCTTCGCCCCCACGCCGGGGAGGAAGGGCGCCTCGCCGTCGAGCCGGTCCCACGGCCCCTTGTTGCGCAGCAGGTAGGCGGCGCGCGCGCGGGCCAGGGGCGTGGCGTCGCCGGACAGCTCCACCAGCAGCGCCTCGTTGCCCGCCCAGACCTGGCGGAGGAAGAGCGCGTCCATGAGGCGGGCCGCCTCCACGATCCTGGCCAGCGCCTGCCGCTCGCCGGGCGGCAGCGCCGAGAGGTCCACGGTGAGCGCCACCGGGGCGTAGCGGGCCTCGCGGCGCGCCAGCGCAGCGGCGTCGGGGAAGGTGGCGGCGGGCGGGGCGGCGAGGGCGAGCGCGGCGGCGAGGGCTGGCAGCACGTTCATGGACGACCTCCGAGCCCCCTTCTCTACACCACCGGCGCCGGAGCGCCAGCGCCCGGCGGGCCCATTCACGCGGGGTGCGTGCGGCGGCGGGGGCGCCGCGTCCTCCTTCACCGCCCGTCCGCGCGGGAACGCCCGTCGAGGGCGGCGGACCCCCGGCACCGGCCGCCGGACCGATCTTTTTTCACCTCGAAGACCGCGCAAACCTGACGTGGACCTTTCGTGTCAATGTTGTCCCTTGCCATCCACAATCCCTGAACTTCGGACGTGTTCCCTGGATCCGCCCGGTGTTTCGTTGACTCACGTCAATTTCGGACCGGTCGAGGGAGCTCCGCTCCCCCCCGGGCGCGGGCGGAGGCGCCCGAGCCTGCGCATATCCTGCGTGTAGTCAGAATCCAAAAAGGTGCGCAAATCTGCAGAGTTGCAAACACGGACTGGATGGGTAGTCTCGCCGGCCACTTCGCCTCGCCGGCCACTCCGGAGGAACTGGAATGCACAACACGGGTAGCGACATGATTGCCGAGCTGGAGACCAAGGGCGTCTCCCGCCGCGACTTCGTCAAGGTCTGCACCATCGCCGCGGGCGCGGTGGGCCTCCCGGCCTGGGCCGGCGAGAAGATGGCCGAGACGGTCGAGACGGCCAAGCGGAAGCCCTCCGTCATCTGGCTGCACTTCCAGGAGTGCACCGGCTGCACCGAGTCGCTGCTGCGGACCAGCCACCCGGACCTCGGCGCGCTCATCCTCGACCTGATCTCGGTCGACTACCACGAGACCCTCGCCGCCGCGGCCGGCTACCAGATCGAGAAGTCGCTCGAGGACGCCACCCGCGAGAACAAGGGCAAGTACGTCCTGGTCGTCGAGGGCGCCATCCCGGTGAAGGAGAACGGCATCTACTGCCGCGTCGCCGGCAAGACCGCCGTCGAGACGGTGAAGAGGTACGCCGCCGACGCCGCCGCGGTCATCGCCATCGGCTCCTGCGCCTCCTGGGGCGGCGTCCCTTCCGCCTCACCGAACCCGACCGGCGCCTCCGGCGTCTCGGCGGTCCTGGGCAGGACGGTGCTGACGCTGCCGGGCTGCCCGGCCAACCCGTACAACCTGCTCGGCACCGTCCTCCAGTACGCCACCTTCGGCACGCTGCCGAAGCTCGACGAGAAGGGGCGCCCCGAGTTCGCCTACAAGCGGGTCATCCACGACGACTGCCCGCGCCGCGCCCACTTCGACAACGGCCGCTTCGCCAAGCAGTTCGGCGACGAGGGGCACCGCCAGGGCTGGTGCCTCTACCAGCTCGGCTGCAAGGGGCCGCAGACCCACGCCAACTGCTCGCTCCTCGACTACTGCGAGACCCCCGGCGCGTGGCCCATCGGCATCGGCCACCCCTGCGTCGGCTGCACCGAGCAGGGCATCGGCTTCAACGTGCCCATCGGCGTCAACCTGCCCATCGAGCGGCCCACCGCCCCCATGGCGTACCCGGGCATCCACCCCGAGCACGGCGTCGTCTCCGCCAGCCCGGTGGCCGTGGGCGTGGGCGGCGCCGTCATCGGCGCCCTGGTGGGCGCGGCCGTGGTCGCCAGCAAGAAGCTGTCGGCCGAGGACTCCAGGAAGGAGTAGACGACCATGCGCCTCTCACGACGTGACCTCCTCAAGGGCGCGGCCGTCGCCGGCGCCGCCACGGCGCTGGCCGCAGAGGCCGAGGCCCGGGAGCCCGTGCCGGGCCGCCCCGACGCGCTCGGCATGCTCTTCGACTCCACCCTCTGCGTCGGCTGCCGCGCCTGCCAGACGGCCTGCAAGGCCGCCAACGACCTGCCCGCCGACGCGGTGGCGGCGGGCGGCGGCGTCTACGACGCTCCGTCCGACCTGAACGCGACCACCAAGAACGTCATCAAGTCCTTCGGCGACGGCGGCGCCAGGCACCAGTACATGAAGCAGCAGTGCATGCACTGCGTCGACCCGTCCTGCGTCTCGGTCTGCATGATGGGCGCGCTGCACAAGGAGGGCGAGGGCAAGCGGCTCCTCGACTTCGAGCAGAAGAACGGCAGCGGCGTCGTCCTCTACGACAAGGGGCTGTGCGTCGGCTGCCGCTACTGCCAGATCGGCTGCGCCTTCAACGTGCCGAAGTTCGAGTGGAACGACGCCCTCCCCCGCATCGTGAAGTGCGAGCTGTGCCGGCACCGCGGCGACCCCAGGAAGACGGGGCCCCTGGCGGTGGCCAACCCGGCCTGCTGCGAGGTCTGCCCCCGCGGCGCCATCGTCTTCGGGAGGCGCGAGGAGCTGCTGGCCAAGGCCAGGGCGCGCCTCGCCGGGGACCCCGGGCGCTACAACCCGAGGATCTTCGGCGAGACCGACGGCGGCGGCACCCAGGTGCTCTACCTGACCGCGGCCGGCGTGTCCTTCCAGGACCTGGGGCTGCCCTCGCTCCCCGAGGAGTCGAGCGCGCACTTCTCGGAGACCGTCTCGCACGCCCCGTACCTCCACGGCGTGACGCCGGTGGCGCTCTACGCCGCCATGGCGTTCGTCATCTCCCGGAACAAGAAGAAGGAAGGGGAGGGCCAGTAGATGAGCGGCCACCATCACCCCAGGGCCATCGGGGGCAAGCTCCTCGACCGGCCCATGCAGATCCTCCTCGCCATCTTCGGCGTCGCGGCGGCGACGATGGCCTACCGGTTCGCCCGCGGCCTCGGCCCGGTCTCGAACATGACCGACGGCTTCACCTGGGGCATCTGGGAGCCCGTCAACGTGGTGGTCTTCACCGGCATCGGCGCCGGGGCCTACGGCGTCGGCCTGCTCGCCTACCTCCTCAACCGGGGCCGGTACCACCCGCTGGTGCGGCCGGCCGTGCTGGTGGGCGCCATCGCCTACACGCTGGGGGCCAGCTCCATCCTGGTGGCCCTGGGCCGCTACTGGAACTCCTACTGGCTGCCCTGGCTCCCCTACTGGAACCTGGGCTCGGCGCTGCTCGAGGTGGCCATCTGCGTCCTCAGCTACGTCCTCGTCCTCTGGATCGAGGTCATGCCCTCGGTCCTGGAGGGCGCCGCCGCCTCGCAGGCCTCCGGGTGGGCGTCCTTCGGCCGGAGGTACGGGCCGCTGCTCGACAAGGCGATGCCCTACGTCATCGCGCTCGCCATCCTCCTCCCCACCATGCACCAGAGCTCGCTGGGCGGCCTGATGCTCATCGCCGGCCCCAAGATCCACCCGCTCTGGCACACCGCCCTGCTCCCCGCCCTGTTCCTCGTCAGCTGCCTCTCGATGGGGTACGGCGCGGTGGTGGTGCTGGTCAACCTGCTGCGGGTGACCTGGAAGGCCAAGCAGGACCAGGCGCTCTTCGCCGAGATGTCGAAGGTCAACGCCGGCCTGCTCCTCCTCTACGTGGTCCTCCGGGTCGGGGACGTGGCCCTCCACGGCAAGCTCCGCTACCTCGGCGCGAACTTCGCCACGCTGCTGTTCCTCTTCGAGCTGGCGCTCTTCCTGGTGCCGGCCGTCCTCTTCCTGACGCGCCGGGGCCAGCAGGACCGGGGCCTGCACTTCGGGGCCGCCGCGCTCGCCATCGCCGGCGGCGCGTTCTACCGCGTCGACACCTACCTGACGATGTACCGGCCGGCCGGCTGGACCGACGGCCGGGCCAACCCGGGCGGCTGGGACTACTTCCCGTCGCTGGGCGAGACCGTGGTGACGGTCGGCATGGCCGCCCTCGGCATCGCGGTCTTCATCCTGGTTTCCCGCCTGTTCCCGGTCGTGGTCGTGGACGACCAGCAGACCTCCAACCTCGGCGGCGCGGACGTCCGCGCCGCGACCAGCCACTAGAGGCGCCCACCATGAGCACTCGGATCACCATCGACCCCATCACCCGCATCGAGGGCCACCTCCGCATCGACCTGGAGGTGGAGGGCGGCCACGTCTCCAAGGCCTACTCCTCCGGCACGATGTGGCGCGGCATCGAGCTCATCCTGCAGGGGCGCGACCCGCGCGACGCCTGGGTCTTCACCCAGCGCATCTGCGGCGTCTGCACCACGGTGCACGCCATCGCCTCGGTGCGCAGCGTGGAGAGCGCCCTCGGCCTCGAGATCCCGCTCAACGCCCAGCTCATCCGCAACATCATCATCTCGGCGCACTCGCAGCACGATCACATCGTCCACTTCTACCACCTGTCCGCGCTGGACTGGGTCGACGTGGTCTCCGCGCTCGGCGCCGATCCCGCCAGGACGGCCGCCCTGGCGGCCAAGATCAGCGACTGGCCGGGCAACTCGGTGCAGGCGCTGACCGCGGTGAAGGAGAAGCTGGCGGGCTTCGTCAAGGCCGGCCAGCTCGGCCCCTTCGCCAACGGCTACTGGGGCCACCCGGCCATGAAGCTCGCGCCCGAGGTGAACCTGCTGGCGGTGGCCCACTACCTCCAGGCGCTCGACGTGCAGCGCAAGGCCAACCAGGTGGTGGCCATCCTGGGCTCCAAGACGCCCAACATCCAGAACCTGGCGGTCGGCGGCGTCGCCAACGCCATCAACCTGGACAACCCGGCCACGCTCAACATGGAGAAGCTGTACCGGGTCAAGAGCCTCCTCGAGGAGGTGCAGGCCTTCATCACGCAGGTCTACCTGCCGGACGTGGCGGCGGTGGCCGGCTTCTACCCGGACTGGCTCAAGTACGGCGCCGGCGTCACCAACTACCTGGCCGTCCCCGACCTGCCGACCGACGCCAGGGCGACGCGCTTCGACCTGCCGGGCGGCATCGTCATGGCGGGCGCCAAGGACCTGGAGCGGATCACCGGCTGGGACAAGGGGCAGCCCTTCGTCCAGCGCGTCACCGAGGGCGTGGCCCGCAGCTACTACGAGGGCGCCGAGCAGCGCCACCCGTGGCAGGGCGAGACCAGGCCCAGCTACACCGGCGACTGGAAGGCGGAGACCGAGGCCCCGGCCAAGTACAGCTGGGTCAAGGCGCCCCGCCTGGACGGCAAGCCGGTGCAGGTCGGCCCGCTGGCCCAGGTGCTGGTGGGCTTCCTCACCGGCCATGAGCTGACCGTGAAGTACGTCACGGCGGCCATCGACGCGGTCAAGGCCATCCACGGCATCCAGCTGACCCCGGCCATGCTCCACTCCACGCTGGGCCGCCACGCCGCGCGCGCCGTCCGCTGCGCCATGATGGGCGAGCTCTCGCTCAAGCACTGGGGGCTGCTGGCCGCCAACGTCGGCAAGGGCGACACGGCCATCTTCAACCCGCCGGTCTTCCCCAAGGGCGAGATCATGGGCGTCGGCCTCCACGAGGCGCCCCGCGGCACGCTCTCGCACTGGTGCGTCATCGAGGACGGCAAGCTCAAGAACTACCAGGCGGTGGTGCCGTCCACCTGGAACGCCGGGCCGCGCGACGAGAAGGACCAGGCCGGCCCCTACGAGGCCAGCCTGGTCGGCAACCCCATCGCCGACCCCAAGCTGCCGCTGGAGGCGCTCCGCACCATCCACTCCTTCGACCCGTGCCTGGCCTGCGCCATCCACACCCACGACGCGGACGGCCAGGAGCTCGGCCAGGTGAAGGTGGGCGTCTAGCCCGGGGACTGGCGTAGTATCCGATCCCGCCCCCGGCCCTCCGGCGGCGGGATCTCCATTTTCCAGGGCCGGAAGGAGCCGCGCGTGGCACGCATCTCGGTCATCGGCATCGGCAACGTCCTCGAGGGGGACGACGCGCTCGGCCCCACGGTGGTGCGCCTCTTCGAGGCCGCCTACGCCGTCCCGGACGACGTCGCCATCATCGACGGCGGCACGCCCGGGCTCGACCTGACGGCCTACATGGCGGAGCTGGAGGCGCTCATCGTGGTGGACGCCATGAAGCTCAAGGGCGGGGCGCCGGGCGAGCTCAAGGTGCTCGACAAGGCCGGCATCCTCAACCGCGGCCCCATCGTCGCCCTCAGCCCGCACGAGCCGGGGCTGCGCGAGTCGATCCTCCACGCCGAGTTCCAGGAGGTGGCCCCGCCCGTCGTGCGGCTCATCGGCGTGGTGGCCGGCTCCATCGACTTCGGCTGCCGCCTCACCGCGCCGGTGCGGGCCGCCCTGCCCGCCGCGGTGGAGCAGGTGCGGGCCGAGCTCACCGCGCTGGGCGTGCCGGTCACGCCGCGCCGGCCGCCGCTCACGGCCGACCTCTGGTGGGAGAAGCCGCAGCACGCCTAGCGGGGGCGCGCGCCGCGCCAGGGTGATGGCCATGCGAGCGCCAGACGGCGGACCAGCCGACCCGGGCGCGGGGCGCCGCGGGGCCCCCGCGGCCGAGGGGCGCCGGCTCGTCGTCACCGGCACCGTCCAGGGGGTCGGGTTCCGCCCCTTCGTCTACCGGCTGGCCCACGCCCTCGGCCTGACCGGGCGGGTGCGCAACGACGCGGCGGGGGTGACGGTGGAGGCCTTCGGCGCCGCCGCCGCGCTCGACGAGCTGGCGCGGCGGCTGCGCACCGACCACCCGCCGGCGGCGGCGGTGGAGGCGCTCGCCGCCGCGCCCCTCCCCGGCGAG
>JAJYAW010000108.1 GCA_021779335.1 Myxococcales bacterium
AGCGGTGCGGCGCAGGGGACCCGGACGCCGGCGACCGGCGCCGCCGGGGAGCCCGTCCCACCCCACGCCTCCGCCTCCCGCGTCGACGCGGCGCCGCCTCCGGGCGGGCCGGTCGGTCCGCCCGTCGAGCTCGTGGTGCACGTCCGCCCATACGCCCAGCGCGCCCTGCTCGACGGCGTCGAGGTGGCGACCGCCGCGCAGGTGGTCCACTTCTCGCTGACGCCCGGCCGCCGCCACACCATCCAGCTGGAGCACCCCTGCTGCAAGGTCTTCACCCGCGAGGTGAGCGCCGACGAGGCCGCCGGCCAGGCCGAGCTCCGGGTGCCGCTCGCACCCCGGCCGGCCCTGCTGCGCGTCGAGGGCGATCCGGCCACCCGCATCCTGGTGGGAGGCGACTTCGTGGGGACGGCCGGCGAGTCGCAGCGCACGCCGCTCTCCATCCCGGTGCCGGCCGGCGGCGAGAGCCCCTACGAGGCGCAGGTTCGCCTCGAGCTCCAGACGCCGGGGGCTCCCCCCCGGCTCGTCCCCGTCAAGCTGCGCGCCGGCGGCGACCTCACCGTCGCCGCGCCCCCCGCGGAGGCCACCCCGTGACAGCGTCCCTGCCGCTCCTCGTCGCCCTGGCCCTGGCGGCCGGTCCCAGCGAGCTCAAGCGCGCCAAGGATCGCTTCGAGTTCGGCGCCTACGCCGACTGCGCCGGCACCCTGCGCCAGTACCTGGCCACCGATCCGCCGCTCTCCGAGGCGCAGGCGGTGGACGCCTACCGCATGCTCGGCATCTCCGAGTACCACCTGGGCGACCTGGCCCAGGCCCGGGCCGCCTTCGTCAACCTCCTCTCCTTCGATCCGGAGTTCGCGCTCGACGCCTTCCTGGTGCCGCCGCCCATCGTCGACTTCTTCGACAAGGTGAAGAAGGAGAACGAGCCGGCGCTGGCCCCGCTGCGGCAGCGCCGCCGGGAGCTCCGCGAGCAGCAGCGGCTGGCCGAGGAGGCGCGGCGACGCCTGCTGGCCGAGGAGCAGGCCCGCGCCGGGCCACCCACCAAGCTGGTGCGGGTGCAGGAGCGCGTCTACCTGTTCAACTGGCTGCCGCTCGGCGCCGGGCAGTTCCAGAACGGCGACCGCGCCAAGGGGACGGCCATCGCCGCGGGCCAGGTGCTGCTCGGGCTGGTCAACGTGGGCGCCCTCTTCCTCCACAACCAGCTCGCCAACGATCCCTCCCGCCTCTGCACCTCGAGCCAGCCGGGCTGCTCGCGCCCGCCGTACACCGACTCCGACCGGGTCCTCTTCTCCCGCATCGACGCCGTGAAGTACGGCGCGGCGGGCCTCTTCTGGGCCCTCTACGGCTGGGGCGTCTGGGACGCCCACCGCCACTTCGTGCCGGTCGTCGAGACCGAGATCGGCCCCGGCGGCCAGCCCAGCGGCGCCACCGTCGGCGTGAAAGGAGCCTTCTGACGTGGCCACCCTGGTGGTGAAGTCGCCGGACGGGACGGAGCGGCGGGTGGCGCTGTCGCGCCGCATCACCTCCGTGGGCCGTGATCCGGAGAACGACGTGCCCGTGGCGGACGCGGCGCTCCCGGCCACCGCGCTGCACATCCACTTCGACGGCCGCGACTGGGACGCCGCCGCCCACGACGGCACCGCCATGACCGTCAACGGCCGGAGCCGGGGCGCCTGGCGGCTCGGCCCGGGGGACCGCATCCGCGTCGGCGGCACCGAGCTGCTCTTCGACCCGGCCCCCCAAGCCGCTCCGGCCGCCCCCGGCGGCCCCGCGCCGGTGGTGGACGTGCGGGTGGCCCGCGAGGCGCTGGTGCGCTTCTCCGAGCGGCTCCTCGGCGCCACCGACCTGCCGCGCCTCCTCGACGAGCTCCTGGACGCGCTCGTCGAGGTGACCCAGGCCGACAAGGGCTTCCTCATCCTGCTGCAGGACGCCGAGATGACGGTCCGGTCCGCCCGCAACGTGGCCCGCGAGACCATCGAGGGGGCGGTCGGCCGCGTCTCCGACACCATCGTCCGGCGGGTCGTCGAGACCGGCAAGGCGCTGGTGGTCGCCGACGCGCTGCACGACGCCGAGTGGTCGGGCTCCACCTCGGTGGTCAACCTGCGGCTGTGCTCGGTGATGTGCGCCCCCTTGAAGCAGAAGGGCGAGGTCTTCGGCGTCATCTACCTGGGCAACGACAACGTGGTCTCGCTCTTCGACCAGCGCTCGCTCGACCTGCTGACGGTCTTCGCCGCCCAGGCCTCGCTGCTGGTGCAGAACGGCCTGCTCCTCGACTCGCTGCGCCGCGAGAACGTGGCGCTGCGCGAGGCCGTCACCACCCGGCGGTACGGCGACCTGGTCGGGTCCGGCGCCTCGATGCGCGAGGTCTTCCGGCGCATCGAGAAGGTGGCCTCCACCGACATCTCGGTGCTCATCACCGGGGAGACCGGGACCGGCAAGGAGGTGGTGGCGAGGGAGATCCACCGCCGCTCCGCCCGCCACGCCGGCCCCTTCGTGGCGGTCAACTGCGGGGCCATCCCGGAGGCGCTGCTCGAGTCGGAGCTCTTCGGCCACGTCAAGGGCGCCTTCACCGGCGCGGTGGCCAGCCGGCTCGGACGGTTCCAGGCCGCCGCCGGGGGCACCCTCTTCCTCGACGAGGTCGGCGAGATGCCGCCCGGGCTGCAGGTGAAGATCCTGCGGGCGCTCCAGGAGCGGTCCGTCACCCGGGTCGGGGAGAGCCGCCCCGAGCCGGTGGATCTCCGCGTGGTGGCCGCCACCAACAAGGTGCTGGAGCAGGAGATCGAGCGGGGGACCTTCCGGGAGGACCTCTACTACCGGCTCAACGTGGTCTCCATCCGGCTCCCGCCCCTGCGGGAGCGGGGCGACGACGTCGGCGTCATCGCCCGGTACTTCCTGCAGCAGTACGCCCGCGAGTTCGCCTCGCGGGCGCGGGGCTTCACCCCGGGGGCGCTGGTGGCCCTGAAGAAGTACGCCTGGCCCGGGAACGTCCGCGAGCTGGAGAACCGCGTCAAGAAGGCGGTGGTGCTGGCCGACCGGTCCCTGGTCTCGGCCGAGGACCTGGACCTCTCGCCCGAGGTGCTGGAGCCGACGGCACCGCTCGCCGAGGCCACCCGGGAGTTCCAGCGGCGCTACGTGAACGAGGTGCTGGAGCGGAACGGCGGAAACCGCACCAAGACCGCCAAGGACCTGGGCGTCGACCCGCGCACCGTCTTCCGCCACCTGGAGCGGATGGAGGCCTCGCAGCGCGGCGAGCCGCCGCCCGAGCAGGAGACCCCGTGACCCGTCCCAAGTCCCGCGCGCCGCTGGCCGCGCTGCTGGCCGCGCTGGCCGCGTCGCTGGGCGGCTGCCCCATCCCGCAGTCGCTCCCCGAGTACCCGCTGACCGGGAAGATCGCCCCGCCGCGCATCCTCTCCGACCAGGTGCTCCCCGCGGAGACCACCATCCGCCTGGCGCCGGACTGCGCCACGCCGCCCGCCTTCTCGCTCTTCGTCGAGGTGGTCGACGAGAACACGCTGGAGACGGTCGAGGCCCGCTGGTTCGTCGACTACGATCCCGCCGGCTCCACCAAGGTCCCCTACGGGGCCCCGATCTTCATCCCCGGGCCGAGCGATGGCATCACCACGGTCCGGCCGGTCGTGCCGCCCGCCTCCCCGCCGGGCGCGCCGTCCTTCGTCTTCGAGCCCTACGGCTTCGACACCCAGGCGATCCGCGACGGTGGCGGCCTGCACGTGGTGGAGCTGGTGGTCTCGAACGGCTTCGCGCCGGAGCCCGGCGATCCGCCCCACGCCCAGCCCTACCGGACCCCGGCCGCGAAGTTCGAGACGCAGGTGTTCCGCTGGGTCTTCCACTACGTGCCGGCCGGCACCGGCGGCGCCTGCGGCTACCCGGCGCCCTGAGCGACCGCCGCGCGGAGCCGCGGCGATGGCGGGGCCCGCCCAGGGCGCTACGGCTGGGGAGCGGCCGCCGCCTGCGCGGCCGCCAGCGCCTCGGCGGCGGCGCGGGCCAGGTCGGCCCCCTCGACGGCGAACCGGTTCACCTGGGCGCGGTAGGCGCGGTGCAGCTCCAGCACCGCGTCCCGGGCGCGCGCCAGCTCGGCGCGCCCACCGAAGCCCTGCGGGTCCGGGTCGGAGGCGTCGAGGCGGCACCGGTCCGAGAGATCCGCCACCCGCTGCTCCCACTTGCGCGACCAGGCGTCGAAGCTGGCCAGCGCGTCGCGGCCGCCGACCTCGCCGGCCAGGCGCCAGGCGCGCTCGTTCTGCTCCTTCTGGAGCGCCTCGAGCTCCTGCACGCAGACCCGCATCGTCACCCTCGTCGGCAGCGTCCCCCTGGCCTCCGGCCGGTGCGGGCCGGAGAGGTGGTGCACCACGCTGACCACCACGGTCCCGATGGAGAGGGCGATGGCCAGGAAGTAGACGACCCACAAGGCGAACCGGTAGGGCCGGTAGCGGGGGTCTCTGGCGGGCGGCACCCTCCGAATGTGCCCCAAGGTCCTCCCTGCGTCCACAGGGCGCGTCACCGCTGGCCGCTTTCACGGGCGAAATCGCATTGCAGGGTTGAAAGGCGCGCCGCGGGATCCGGGCGGCCGGCGGTGCAACAGCGCGAAGTTGCGGGCGGTCGCGCAGGCCGAGGGCTGGCCCGTCGCTTGCTCCTCGTCACCACCCAGAAGGCCCTCGCGCTCCCGCCGGCATCCCCCCCATGCCGAAGGAGCCGAGGGCCTTCGGTTTCTCCGCCCTCAGCGGCGACCCACCCGGCGCTCCAGGTCCGCCAGCGGCAGCTCGAAGACCACCGGCCGTCCGTGCGGGCAGCGCGCCTTGAAGTCGATGGCGTCCAGCCCGTCGAGGAGCGCCCGGGCCTCCTCCGGGCCGAGGTCCTGGTTGGCGCGCACCGCCGCGTGGCACGCCATGGTGGCGGCCAGGTCATGCAGCGCCTCGTCGAGCGCGCTGCCGCGCTCGAGCTGCTCCAGCTGCTGCGCCAGGTCCGCCAGGAGCCCGCCCAGGTCCACGCCGGCCAGGATCGCCGGGGCCCCCTTCACCGCGAAGGCGTCGCCGCCGAACGGCTCGACGTCCAGCCCCAGCCGGGCCAGCTCCGCCGCGTGCCCCTCCAGGGCCCGCGCCACCGCGGCCGGCAGCGTCACCACCTGCGGGACCAGGAACGGCTGGACCGCCACCGGCGAGGCCCGCATCGCCTCACGCAGCCGGTGGAAGAGCATGCGCTCGTGGCTGGCGTGCTGGTCGATGACGACCAGCGCGCCGCCCGGCGCCTCGCAGAGCAGGTAGGTGCGGGCGTGCTGGCCGACGTACCGGAGCGAGCCGAAGTAGCCGAGCGGCCGCGGCGGTGCGCCGTCCGCCGCCAGGCCGAAGGGGAGCGGCGCCGTCCCGCCCGCGCCCGGCGCCGGCAGCGGCCAGGCCGCGCCGCTCTCGGCGGGCGGGTGGACGGCCCGCGCCCAGGCCAGCACCGAGGCCGCGTCCTCGCCCGCCAGCGGCGCCTGCAGCGCTCCAGGCGGGGGACCGCCGGCGAGGTCGGCTGGACGGGCCAGCCAGGGGGCCGAGCGGAGCACCGCGGCCACCGAGTGGTGGAGCGCGTCGTAGACGGCGCGGGCCTCGGCGAAGCGGACCTCCAGCTTCTGCGGGTGGACGTTGACGTCCACCCGATCGAGCGGGAGCGTGATGAAGAGCACCCCGGCGGGCTGGCGCCCCGGCGGGAGCACGCCGGCGTAGGCGCGCAGCACCGCGTGGGCCGCCCCCCGATCGCGGATGTAGCGGCCGTTCACGAAGAGGTAGAGGGATCGCCCGGTGGCCTCGGAGTGGTCCGGCGAGGTGACCAGCCCTCGCACCTGCACCTCCCCGCGGCCGCCGTCGACCGCCAGGAGGTGGCGCGCGGCCTCCCGCCCCAGCGCCTGGGCCGCGCGGTCGGTCAGCGGCTCGCCGGCCCGCACGCCCAGCACGAGCCGCCCCGAGGAGCGGAGCGTGAAGCCGACGTCGGGCCGGGCCAGCGCGAGCCGGATGACCGCCTCGGTGACGTGGCCGGCCTCGGTGGGCGGGGCGCGCATGAACTTGCGCCGCGCCGGCGTGTTGAAGAAGAGATCGCGCACCTCCACGGTGGTGCCGCGCGTGCGGGCCACCGCCGAGGTCTCCACCAGGTCGCCGCCCTCCACCACCACGCGGGTGCCGGCGCCGTCGGCGCCGGGCGCGGTGTCGAGCCGGAAGCGCGCCACCGAGGCGATGGCCGGCACCGCCTCGCCCCGGAAGCCCATGGTGGCGATGGTGGCGAGGCCGGCCGCGTCCTGCAGCTTCGAGGTGGCGTGCCGCTCCAGGGCCAGGAGCGCGTCGTCGCGCTCCATGCCCTGGCCGTCGTCGGCCACCCGGACGAGGCCGAGCCCGCCCTCCTCCACCTCGACGACGAGCGAGCGGGCGCCGGCGTCGAGGGCGTTCTCGCAGAGCTCCTTCACGACGGAGGCCGGCCGCTCCACCACCTCACCGGCGGCGATCTGGTTGACGAGCCCGGGGGGCAGCACGCGGATGGAGGCCACGGCGCCTTCTAGCACGCGGTCCCGACGGCGGCGGCGCCTGGTTTGACGCACCGCGGGGGCGGGGTCTATAGGTCGCGGATGGCAGGGAAGCGGCGGCGGGCGGGGAAGCCAGGGGCGGCGACGCCGTCCCGGACCGCGCTCGGCAACGACCCCTTCGTCCGCGGCGCGGCGCCGAGGGTGGTGGCCGCGGCGCCCCCTCCCCCTCCCCCTCCCTCGCCGGCACCGGCGCCGGCGCCAACCCCATCCGCCCGTGCCCTCGACGTCCTCGGCCTGCTCGAGGCCCGGCTCGACGCCGCCATCGAGGCGGCGGAGGCGCGGCTGGCCTCGGCGGCCGGTGGCGGGGGCCAGGCGGTGGCCAGCGCCAGGGACGAGGTGCGGGCGGTCGTCGCGGCGCTCTGGCCCGCGGTCCGCGCCCGGCTCGCCTCGGCGGGGGACCTGCTCCGGCTCCTCGAGCCGCCGGAGCGGCTCGACCGCCACGGGATGGACCCGCGGCTCGTGGCGCGGGCCACGCCCGTGGTGGAGGCGCTATACGCGAGCTGGTGGCGGGTCGACGTCCGGGGGCTCGAGCACGTCCCGGCCGCCGGGCCGGTCGTCGTGGTGGCCAACCACGCCGGCCTCCTGCCGTGGGACGCCCTGGTGCTCCGCCACGCGCTGCGGCGGGATCACCCGGCCCGGCGCGAGCTCCGGCCGCTCCTCGACGACGCCGCCTGCGACCGGCCCGCCTCCGGCCCGCTGGCCATCCGGCTCGGCGCGGTCCGCGCCAGCCCCGAGGCCGCCGCCCGGATCCTCGCCGCCGGCGACCTGGTCGGCGTCTTCCCGGAGGGCTCGAGCGCCGAGGCCCGCCCCTGGCGTGAGCGCTACCGGCTGGGCGCCTTCGGCCGCGGCGGCTTCGTGAAGGTGGCGCTCCGGGCCGGCGCGCCGGTCGTGCCGTGCGCCATCGTGGGGAGCGAGGAGGCGGCGCCGGCGATCTCTCGCGCGGGGTGGCTCGCCGACCTGCTCCGGCTGCCGCCGCGGCCGTCCCTCCGGGTGGCCTGGCTCGGCCAGCTGCCGCTGCCCTCCCGCTGGTCGCTGCGCTTCGGGCCGGCCATCGACCTCGGCGGCGCCGGCCCGGCCGCCGCCGAGGACGCGCCCCTGGTGGCCGGCGCCTCCGCCCGGACCCGGGCGGCGCTCCAGGCGATGCTCGACGAGGCGGTGGCGTCCCGAACGTCGGTCTACCTCTGACGCCCGGCCGCGCCGCTCCGGGGGCGCGGCGCCCGCAGCCATCGCTTTGTCCCCGGCCTCCTTTGGGCTATCTTCCGGGCGCCCGTTCATCCATCACCTGGAGAACCGAAATGGCGCGAGCCTTCATCGGAGCCGTGGAGTGCAAGGTCACCGTGGACAAGGACCTGGGCGACAGCTGGGCCGTGGCCGTCATCCCGACCGGCCGCAGCAACGCCAGCCCGCAGGTGGTCAAGCTCCAGGGGAACGACAAGGAGCAGGTCACCAGGGGTGCCCTGGAGATCCTGCTGAAGCGGGGGCTCATCGACCGCTTCGACCCTTGAGCCGAGGGTCGGTCCAACGTCCATGACCGACCGCGCGCCGCCCGGCTGGGCGCCGAGCCCAGCCCCGGCTGACGACGACTCGATCGCCGGCCAGCTCGCCAGCCGCATCTCGGCGGCGGCGCCGGGCGAGGCGCTCGACTGGGCCGCGGCGGCCGC
>JAJYAW010000109.1 GCA_021779335.1 Myxococcales bacterium
GGGCCCTTGCGTGTGCTTGGTCTCGCCCACGGTCAGGCCTCCGTCCCGCCGAGGAGCCCTCGGCCCTTTTCGCTCGCCCACTGGCCGGCGGGCTTGGTCTCGACCTTCCCGTCCTCGGCGTCCTCCACCAACAGCCCCATGGGCGATGAGTCGTCCTCCTGGACCCACTCGCTGGCGGGCGCCGGTTCGACGCCGGTCATGGCCTGCTGCTGGGTCCTGGCGTCCTCGATGTCGGTCGCCACCCACCACTCGTAGTCGTCGAAGAAGACGTGCAGGTCAGCCACGGGGCACCTCCGTCGGCGTCGCCGTGGCCATCTGCTCCAGCTCCACCTCGGCCGAGGCCGCCACCTCCAGCGCCGCCCGATGCTTGGCCTCCAGGTAGGCTCGACGAGAGGCCTGCTCCGCGCTCTCCTCGATGGCGTCCAGGTCCCTGCTCACCTGGCGCCGGGCGTCCTCCTTGGCGTGCTCGCTCGGGTCGGTCAGGCGGAGCGGCATCAGGATGCCGAAGGCGTCCGTGGTTGGGTCCGTGGTCTCATGGGCCGTCACCAGCAGCGGGTCCATCGCCTGCTCCGGGGCGGGGTCGAAGGTGATGACCACCTGGGTATGGTTGGTGCCGAGCGCCCTGGCGATCTGGAGTAGGTACTCCGCGTTCAGGCCGATGCTGATGAGGCCGGGGCCGAACGGCTTGGACTTCGGGATGAGCATGGTCCAGTCGGGGAAGACGCCGGCATTCCGGTCGTGCTGCTCGACCTCCGCCTTCGGCCCGTGGCGCGCGAGGTCGAGGTCCACCGGCAGCAGGTGAGTGGCCTTGTCGCCCAGTTCGACGATGGCCGGGACCACGACCAGGTGGTGCCCGCTGGTGGCCACCACCTTCCCCCGCTCCACGTCGAGGTAGGGCATGGAGATGTTGCGGCGGTTCGGGTCGGCAGAGGCGCAGAGCTCCGGCCTGTAGATGGGGCTGAGCTTCACGTTCCCACCGCCTTCCCGTGCCGCTTCACCGCCTCGTCGCGGCTGCCGACCAGGTCGTCGAGGGGCTCGGACTTGCGGGCAGCCTTCTCGTAGCAGGGGTGGCAGGTGGGCTTGCCGTCGACCAGGGCGTAGGACGGGTCGCCGCACTTGGCGCAGTCGTCCTGCGGCGCGCCCTTCGGCCGGCCCTTCTTGCCCTTCGACTCGTCCGGGTGGTCGCAGCCCTCGCACCCCGGGCTCGGCTTGCCGGCGGCGATCCCACAGTCCAGGCAGAGCTCGTCCTTGAGGTCCTCGGCGGTCGCCCGCGGGAGCTCGCGCGCTGCCGCCTTGCCGGTGGTCTTCTTCCCCTTCGCCGGCGCTGCGGACTTCGGCTTCTTCTTCGCGTCCTCCTTGGCCTGGATCGTCGCCCTGGCCTCCGCGGCGCACTTCTCCAGGTCGACGCCGTAGAACGCGGCGGCCTTCTTGAGGCCCGCGCCCAGGCCCGTCGAGTAGGCGAAGTAGGCGCCCCTGGTGACCAGCGCCTCGACCATCAGACCGCGCAGCTCGGCCGCGGTCATCTTCTTGCGGCGCTTCTCCAGCGCCTCCTCGGGCCGCTCGCCCTTCCCGCGCTCGAGGCCGCGCCGGTTCGCCATCTCCACCGAGGTGTCGTGCCAGGAGAGATCGAGGATCATGCCGGCCAGTTGGTCCACCGCGGCGTCATCGAACGGCGTAGCCTCCGCCTTCGCCACGATGAGGCCGATGGCCGTGCGGATGGTGAGCCTCTTCAGCTCCTGCTTCTTGCGCTCACGCTTCGCCGCCGGGTCCGACGAGGCCGACGACCTGGTGGCCTCGCCGGCGAACTTGTGGCCGGCCTCCTTGAGCAGGTCCCGGACTGCCTTCTTCTCGACCACCTCCACGAGCTCGCCGTCCTCGCCCTGGGCGAGTGAGACCGGGGCCTTCTTGCCGAGCAGCTGGCTGTAGGTCCGACGCTTCGGGTCGTCGTAGCAGGCGCTGGAGAGCTTGACGTGGGTGGCGCTCGAGTCGCCCGTGTACTTCCCGATCGCCTTCTTCGCCTCCGCCCCCTCCAGGACTTGCTGCCCGGCCGCCTCGGCCTCGGCCACCCGCCGCTTCTGCCAGGCCTCCTTCTTCGCCTTGAAGCACGCCGGATCGGTGCACTGGTCGCCGGCCTTCTTGTCGACGTCGGCGAAGAGCTCGGGCTGAGCACCGCTGCGCTTCGGGCAGGCCGTGCACGCGCCTGCACTCTTCACCAGGCCGGCGTCCCCGCGCTCGAAGGGCGCGTCCGCCAGGCGCAGCATGAAGTGCTCGTGGATGATGTCGGTGGCCTCCCGCAGCGAGAGCGACTCGTGGTTGCTCCACGGCCTGGGCTTCAGCTTCACCAGGGCGTCCTTCTGCAGCGTCGAGCTCGGGATCCGGGCGACCAGCAGCATGATGGAGGCCGAGTGGCTGCCCTCGTAGAAGGCCTTGCGCGCCTCCGGGCAGAGGTCGAGCAGCTTCATCCGGGCGTAGACGTAGCCCTTCGACTTGCCCACCTTCGATGCGATCTCGTCGACGGAGTACGGCCCGGCCGGCTGGATGAGCCCTTCGTAGCCCTCGGCCTCCTCGAGCGGGTGGACGTCGGCGCGCTGCAGGTTCTCGATGACGTTGGCCTCGAGCGCCTCGACGTCGGTGAGCTCGCGCACCACGGCGGGGATCTCGGCGAGCCCGGCGGCTTGGGCGGCCCGGAAGCGCCGGTGCCCGAAGACGATCTCGAGCAGGTTGTTGCCGATGCCCTTCACCGGCCGGGCGAGGATGGGCTGCAGCACGCCCTTCGCTCGGACGGACTCCGTGAGCTCCTTCATGTCGCCCCAGGTCTTCTTCCGGTGGTTTGAGGGCGACTCGACCAGGCGGGCGAGGGGGACGAGCTCGAGCCGCTGGGCGGGCGCGGCGCCGATGGGCGTGGTGGCCATGTTCAGGCCGCCTTCCCGAGCAGGGTGCCCGGCGGCACGTCGAGCCAGCGCGCCAGCTCGATGACGGTGGTGGCAGGCGGGTTGCGGCCGCCGCGCTCCAGCAGCGACTGGTAGGCGATGCTGATGCCCAGCTTCTTGGCCAGCTCCGCCTGCGTCCAGCCGCACCGCAGCCGGGCCGCCTTGATGTTGGAGCCCATCGCGGCGAGGGTCTGCTTCTTCGTCTTGGCGTTCATGGTGGTGGTCCTCCGGGTGGTGGTGGTGGGTGCATCCGCCACGCGGCGGCCGAGCAGGGGAAGGGGGTGGGCCCTGCCCGGCGCGCCGCGCGGCGAAAGGGGTCAGGGGTGGTCGCCGCGGTCCTCGGGCTCCTCGTCGAGACCCCAGTCCTCGGCGGGCGCCTGCGGCTCCGGCGGGCCGTCCTGCTGGACCGCGGCGGGGGAGTCCGCCACGGCCGTCGGCTTGCCGAGCCTGGCGGCCAGCTTTGCCTTCACGTCGGCGGCCCGGCCGAGGGTGGCCGTCACCTCGTCGGAGGAGGGGACCGACACCACCTCGGCGCCCTCGGAGGCCTCGTCGATGGAGATCGCCTCGGCGAGCTCGATGGAAAGCGGCAGGTACTTGCAGAGCCGGCGGACCACCGTCTTCCTGGCCATCTCGGCGTAGTCGCTCACCCAGGGGCCGCCGTTGCCGGCCTTCGACCGGCCGCGGATGGCGTCCACCTGGGCCTTGGTCATCACCTCGAGCTGCGTCCCGCCGTCCTTCAACTTCGCCACGGCGTAGACCGCGACCACCTCACCCGGGTCCGCCGACCAGTCGGGCTCGTGCACCAGCACGGAGTCGAGGCCGTACTTGCAGGTGAACTTGTCCCTCTCGTGGACGACGTGCGCCTCGATGCTGACGATCTGCCCGGAGCGGCGCGCCAGGGAGATCAGGCCCCTGTATCCGATGATGAGCTGGCAGGTGTCCTTGTAGGGCACCAGGTAGGCCTCTCCGAGCGCGCTGCCCGGCTCCAGGCCGACCTGCGCCGCCTGCATCACGCTGTTGAGCAGGGAGGCGGGGGTGCACTTCAGGAGCGCCGGCGTGCGCCCGGCCGCCGCGATGGCGACGCGGATGAGCCGGTCCGGCGTCAGGTGCTTCGGGGTGACCTCGGCGAGCTTGTCCTTGGACCTCTCCAGGAGGTCGCGGATGGTGGCGAGGGGAGAGGCGGGGCGCTGCTGCTGGATGGCCTGGGACATGGCTACTTCTCCTTCGTGAAGCGCAGGACCCGCGCTCCGGGCCTGAGGACGGTGAACTGCTGGACGAGACCGGGCGAGGCACCGGCCGCCTGGGCGACGGCCTCCCAGTCGGTCTTCGGGGTCCCCTTGTTCGCCTTCCAGGTACAGGCTCCGAGGATGCCGGCGGCCTCTCCGATGGAGGCCTTGAGCTGCGCGGTGAGGGCGCTCTCCTCGGCCTCCAGCGCCTTGAGCCGGGACTTCGCGTCCTTGACCTTCGAGACCAGGTCGTCCAGCTCGGGCGTGAGGTCGAGCGGCGGCAGCATGTCGGCGGGGTAGCGGCGCCGCAGGTATCCGGCGTAGGCGTCGGACCCGTCAGCGGGAGGGGCCTCCCCGCCGACGACGTGCCGCTGCCACCACGCGCCGGCCTGCTCGAGCAGCATCTCCTCGAGCTCGGGGTCTCGGGAGATGGGGTACTCGCGGTAGTCGCCGTTCACCAGGGCGACGAGCGTGGCGCTCTGCAGGCCCGTGACGGCGAGCTGCCAAGCCACCTGGACCAGGTGCTTCTCGGGGACCTGGTCGGTGCCCTCCTCGCCGTAGTCGGAGCCGGAGAAGAAGACGGTCTTGATCTCGAGGAGCTGCTCCCAGATCTCGCGGGCTGGCCGACCGGCGCCGGGCGGCGCGACGACGCGATCGGGCGAGGCCAGCGCCCAGTCGTGCTGCGGGTGGCGCAGGGTCCCGGGGGTGTAGATGCGTTTCCCGGGGTGCCGCTCGGCCCAGGCCTCGCCGATGACCCGCTCGACGCGGTGGCCGAACTCGGTGAGGGAGGAGCCCTCGAAGGGCTCGGCGAGGCCGACCTTGCGCTGCCAGACGTCGATGGCGCCCGGGACGAGGCCGACGACGGCTGCGACCTCCGAGGCACCGATGCCGCCCTGGCGCAGGGCGATCTGCTTTTCGCTCAGCCCGATGGACGCAGTGGCCACGGCTACTTGCCCTCCTTTCGACGCAGCTCGGCGCGGATGCCGCTCTCGACCTCGGCCGCGGCGCTCTGGAACGCCTCCAGGACTTCGATCTGGACGGCCGGGGTCAGCGTCTTCCAGTGGGGATCCATGCGGAGCCGGGACGCCTCGTCGAGGGCGCACTCGGCGCAGAAGGCCTCGCCGCGCACCAGGTGGACGTCGCTCTCCTCGAGCTCGTGATCGCAGTAGACGCACCCCACGTCGGCGTCGTCCTGCTGGGCCTCCTGCTCGAACCTGCTGCCGGCGTGCGGGTCCGGCTCCCTTGTCCTGCACTGCTCCATGACCTGCCCCTTTCGTTCGTTGGCCTCGGCACCCAGCCCGCTCCAGCCCGCCTCGCATCCGGTGGTGGGTGTTGCCGCCCACCTCAGACCTCGGCGCGCCTCGCTGCGACGTCGATGGGCCCATTCATGTCATCTGACATGCAGCATGTCAAGCGGCATGAACATGAACCCCCTGGGGGCACTACGGTAGCCGGGAGAGAAGGACCACGTTGGAGGCGGCTTCCCAAAGATCAGCGGAAGCAGCTCTTGCAGCCGAGGCGGCGAGCACCAGTGCGGTCGGACTGGCCCCTGGCCTGCTAGCCCGAAGAAGGGACCGTGCGGCCGATCTGGCGGTCAGGCGAGCCTGTTGAAGTCGCTGTCGCTCAACTTCTAGGAGGCCAGCTAGGCGGGAGGGACGGGCACCGTCAACCGCGGATTCAGGCACGCCGGTTGGCGCGGCCGCGGACCCCTGCTTGCGGGGGGACATGCTTCACTGGTAGCACAGGGGTCGGACAGTTGATCCGGCCCGGCAGTCACTGGAGCTCTACTTGCCAGAGATGCGGTCGACCATCCGGTCGGCGGCGGCGTCGAGCCGGTCAAAGAGGCCCTCGACTGCGTCGGCCGCGGAGTTCGAGCTCGCGGGCGTGACTGCTCGGCTGGGAGCTGCGCCTGGGAAGCCCGCGGCCGGCGCCGATCGCATTGACCTGGTGTTGGCCTCGATGTTCGTGACCAGGCGGATGAGGTCGGCCAGGGCCATGACCCCGAGCGCCACGCCAGCCGCGATGGCGCTGGCCCACCAGGAGTCCACCCTGTGTTCGGCAAAGACGAACGCGGCCCACCCCACGACGAGGGCGAGCGCGTAGTGGAGCACCATGAGTAGCTTCAGGGCGGGGTAGCGCATGTTGCCTCCGAGTAGACCCCGAGGCTAGCGCACCGAGATCTCTGGATCGATCATTTCTTCGGCTTGCGGGCGCGTTTCGTGGACGCGTTCGGCACGTAGGCCCTGAAGAACTCTCGATCTGGGTCGACTTTGAACAGCTTCACCAGGTCGATGTTGAGGCCGTCAGCGACTCGGGCCGCGAAGCCGAGTCCGGGGCCCCTCTTTCCCTGGAGGATGTTGCTCACGGTGCCCTGGTGGCAGTGCAGCAGCTCGCCAGCAGCAGTCGGGCCGAGATCCAGGCGGGTCATGCGCTCGCGCACGTGAGCCCTGATTCGCTCTGCAATCACGCGATCTTCCGGGTTTTGTTTGCCCACAACCAGAACCGTAGCCTTGCTCGGCGTGTCCGTGGGCATCGCATGTCCCTTGACATCCATGCCATGTGACATGAGTATGGGGATATGACTCTTCGAGCGTGGTTCAAGTCCAGTGGCCTGTCGCAGCAGGAGGCGGGCCGGCTCCTCGGTGTGACCCAGAGCCACATGTCCCGGCTGCTCGGTGGTCGGCGCTCGCCTGGCCGGAGCCTCGCGCTGGACATCGAGCGAGCGACCGCTGGCGCGGTCTCGGTGGAGTCCTGGGACGGTGGTGGTCAGCGTCGTCACCCCCGCAGGGTCCCCCACCGCGCAGCTTAGGTCACGGCACGTCCAGCACTGCACGTCTGCCGAGGAGGGGCACATGGAGCACGAGACAGAAGCCAGGGTCGCGGCCCGAGCCTACGATCGGGCCATCCGCGGGAGGCAGGGCTACGGAGCGGGACGCCTCGCCGTGGCCTCTCAGCGTGGCCTGCGCACGGTCCACAACCTGTGCGACGGCTCCACCTGCCCGAGCGTCGCTGATCTGCGCCGCGACCTGCAGGTGTTCCGGCGCGAGGGCGACGGGCGCGACATCCGGCTCCTCGAGGACCTGCTCTCCGACCTCGGCTACGAGGTGCGCCCAGCCCCGCGCCTCGTCACCCAGACCGCCCTGGTGGCGCTGGCGCTTCACGTGCCCGCGTCGGCAGGCGAGGTCGCGGCGGGTCTCGCCGAGGCGCTCGAGGACGGCCAGGTCGACGCTGGCGAGGCGGCCGAGCTGGTCCCCGTGCTCCGTCACGCCCGCCACGACCAGGATCTGCTCGACGCCGCGCTGCGCGCCATCCCATCCCCGCAGCTCGGCTTGGCGGTGTCCCGGTGACGCCGGCCGAGGTCATCCGTGTGCGGGACTTCGGCCTGGCCGCCAACTTCGCGGCGCTCAAGCTGCAGCTCTCCCGCTTCGTCATCGACCGCGAGGGCGCCGTCGTCGCCTACGAGGTCGCCTACGCCCACCTCCAGCTCACCCGGGCGATCACGGCCGGCTGCCCGGCGCTCGCATGATCCGCCTGGCCGCAGTCGCCGTCTGGGCCAGCCTCATCCTCACCGCCGCCCTGGCGTGGTCGCTGCGCGAGGAGGTCGCCTACGCGGCCGAGCCGGCGCCGGTCCGCGCCGAGCCTGCCGAGGACCTCTGGCGCGCAGCGGCCGCGGGCTGCGTCGACGCCGGCGGGACGTGGTGGCAGGGGAGCGAGTCCGGCGTGGTCGTCGGGCGCTGCAGGCCGTGGGTCGGCAACCTGGGCGTGGTGCCGGTGGCGGGGAGGAGCCGGTGAGCGCCGCCCACCAGATGGCGCTGCTTTCGTGGCAGCCCCCGCAGCCGGCCCCCAAGGCCTCAGAGCAGGACCGGGAGCTTGCGCGGGTGGCCTGTGGGATCGCCACCGTCGTGCTCGACTTCTGTCGGCGGAGCCTCGAGGCGGGCGGGACCTTTCACCTCTCAGATCTCAGCGGCTACGTCGTGCGCCAGACCGGTGCAGCGCCCTCGAGCCCAGACCGC
>JAJYAW010000110.1 GCA_021779335.1 Myxococcales bacterium
GTCCTCAACCTCGTCAGGCCCCAGGACAAGGCCGCCCTCTTCCGCGAGATCCACCGCGTGCTCCGGCGCGGCGGCCGCGCCGTCGTCTCCGACATCGTGAGCGACGAGGACGTGCCCGAGCACCTGCGGCGGGATCCGGAGCTGTGGGCCGGCTGCGTCTCCGGCGCCATGCGCGAGGACCGCTTCCTCCAGGCGTTCGAGGAGGCGGGGCTCTTCGGCGTGACCCTGGTCGAGCGCCCCGCCGCCCCCTGGCGCACCGTGGAGGGGATCGAGTTCCGCAGCGTCACCGTGGTCGCCTACAAGGGCAAGGAGGGCCCGTGCTGGGACCGCAAGCAGGCGGTGATCTACAAGGGCCCCTTCCGCGAGGTGCGCGACGACGACGGCCACGTCCTCCGCCGCGGCGTCCGGGTGGCGGTCTGCGACAAGACCTTCGGCCTCTACTCCCGGCCGCCCTACGCGGAGCACTTCGCCCCGGTGGAGCCGCTGGCGCCGGTGCCGCTCGAGGAGGCGCGCCCCTTCCCCTGCGGCGCCGACATGCTGGTCCGCGACCCGAGCGAGACCAAGGGGGGCGACTACCAGGTCACGACCGAGGCGGCCTCCTGCACCGGCGGGAGCTGCTGCTAGCCATGGCACGCGCGCTCGTCGCCGAGGGGCTGGGCACCGCGCTCCTCCTCGCGGTGGTGGTGGGCTCCGGGATCATGGGGGAGTCGCTGGCGGGCGGGAACGCCGCCGTGGCGCTCCTGGCCAACTCGCTGGCCACCGGCGCCGCCCTGGTCGTCCTCATCCTGGTCTTCGGCCCGATCTCGGGCGCCCACCTGAACCCGGTCGTGACGCTCTCGGCCGCGGTCAGGGGGAGGCTGGCCTGGGCCAGGGTCGCGCCCTACGTCCTGGCCCAGGTCGCCGGCGCCTTCGCCGGGGTGCTGCTCGCCCACGTCATGTTCGGCCTGCCCGCCTTCTCCGCGTCCGCCCACGTCCGGGCCGGCCCCGGGCTGCTCCTGAGCGAGGTGGTCGCGACCTTCGGGCTGGTCCTGACCATCCTGGCGGTGGAGCGCCACCGGCCGGCGGCCGTGCCCCATGCGGTCGCGCTCTACGTCGTGGCGGCCTACTGGTTCACCGCCTCGACCTCCTTCGCCAACCCGGCGGTCACCCTGGCCCGGGCCGCCACCGCGACCTTCGCGGGCATCCGCCCGGCCGACGTCCCGGGCTTCGTCGCCGCCCAGCTCCTCGGGGCGGCGGGAGCGGTCGCGCTCTTCGACTGGCTCTGGAGCCCGCGGACCGCCCCGGCCCCGGCCCCGGCGGAGGCGACCGCCGTCGGGCCAGCCCGGGCGGGGTCCCCCTCCTGAAGCGAGGCGGCCCTGGCGTCCGGATGGGTTCTGCCCGCCATTCCACCCGCACCCTCGACCGGGCGTGTCCAGACTGAGCGCCGGTCCGCCGACGGCGCGTGGACCCGAGGAGGAGCCCCATGCGGAAGCTTCTGTTCATCGTGGCGTTGGCGTCATCGGCGTGCGGCGGCGGAGGGGGGGGCGGTGGGGGAGGTGGGGGTGGCACGGTGTCGACGCCCACCTTCTCTCCGGGCGGCGGCACCTTCTCCGCCAGGCCCAGCGTGACCATCGGCTGCGCCACCGCCGGCGCGGTCATCCGCTACACCACCGACGGCTCGGTGCCCACGCCGAGCTCGCCGATCTACTCGGCCGCCCTCGCCATCACCGCCACCACCACCGTGAAGGCCTACGCCACCGCCGCCGGGATGACCGACAGCGCGGTGGCCGCGGCCACCTACTCGCTGCAGGCCGCGGCGCCGGAGCTCGCCCCCGCGCCCGCCACCTACCCCACGGCGCAGAGCGTCACCCTCACCAGCGCCACGCCGGGAGCGACCATCCACTACACCACCGACGGCACGGCGCCCACGGCCGCCTCGCCGAGCTACTCGACGCCCATCGCGCTGGACCTGGGCGCCTCGGCCACCACCACCACGGTGAAGGCCTTCGCCACCGCCGCCGGCTTCCAGGACAGCGCGGTGACCTCCGGCACCTACGTCATCGACGCCAGCGCCACGCCGGCGGCGACGCCCACCTTCAGCCCGGCGGCCGGGTCCTTCGCCGCGGCCCAGTCGGTGACCATCAGCACCACCACCAGCGGCGCCAGCATCCACTACACCGTCGACGGGAGCACGCCGACCACCGCCTCGACGCTCTACGCGGGCCCGGTGGCGGTGGCGACCAGCCTCACGCTGAAGGCCATCGCCACGGGCGGCGGCCACTCGGACAGCCCGGTCGGCACCGCGGCCTACGTCATCAGCCTGCCCCGGGCGGCCACGCCCACCTTCTCGCCCCTGGCGGGCAGCTACACGGGCGCGCAGTCGGTCACCATCAGCTCCGCCACCCCGGGCGCCAGCCTCTACTACACCACCGACGGGAGCACGCCGACCACCGCCTCCACGCGCTACTCGGCCCCGGTCCAGGTGGCGAGCAGCCTCACGTTGAAGGCCATCGCCACGGCCGCGGGCTACCTCACGAGCGACGTCGGCACGGCCGCCTTCGTCATCGGCGCGGGCGGGACCGACTTCGCGACCGTCTGCACCGCCTTCTTCAACGCGCAGGTCAGCCTCACCACGACCTGCTTCCACGCCAACCCGGACTGGGTGGCCTCCGCCCTCGGCGCCCAGCAGGGCTTCTGCGCGGCCAGGCAGAAGGAGGTCACCGCCGGGCTCATCCACTACGACGCCACCCAGGGGGCCGCCTGCCTGACCGCCGTGAGCGCCATGACCTGCGCCGACGTGCTCGGACAGAACGTCCGCACCCCGGCGCCGTGCGACGCGGCGCTCGTCGGGACGGTCGCCAACGGGACCGGCATCGCCAACCAGTGCTACGCGTCGAACGACTGCGCCGCCGGGTTCTGCACCTGGGAGCTCGCCAAGGGGACCTGCCCCGGCCACTGCCAGGCCTACCCCGGGCTGGGCGGCGACTGCAGCAACGCCATCTGCGCCAGCGGCCAGTCCTGCGGCTCGGCCACCGGGGCGGTGGTCTGCACGGCCAACTCGACCACGGTCGGCGGCCCCTGCCCCTGCGCCGACGGCCTCTGGTGCGACACCTCGGGCGGCGGCGCCGGCACCTGCAAGGCGCTGCTCGCGCAGGGCGCCGCCTGCAGCGCCTCCGACCAGTGCGCCACCGGGCTCAGCTGCCTCGGGACGGGCTCGACCACCTGCACGCCGCTGGTCGGCCTGGGCGGCGCCTGCACGCCCAGCGTCAGCGGCCCGACGGAGTGCGGCATGGGCTACGCCTGCGACGCCGGCACCTCGAAGTGCGTCTCCTGGCCCAAGGTCGGAGAGTCCTGCGCCGGTACCTTCCTGTGCATCGGCGCGTACTGCGACGTCCTCAGCACCCCGACGAGCCCCGTCTGCAAGGCCCTGCTGGCCGACGGGGCGGCCTGCACCTCGCCGATGCAGTGCAGCTCGATGGACTGCGACACGGCCACCACGCACACCTGCCTGGCGGGCTCGAACTCCATCTGCGCCATGCCCTGAGGGCGCCGCGCCCTCCCCGACCGGCGCCCTCGCGCCGGCCGGGGACGGGCGGACGGGCGGAGCCTGCGCAGCGGGGGCGCGGGGGCTCGCGCGCCCGGGCACATTCGGCTTGACCGGCCGGCGCGCGGTCGGGTAACACGGTCACGCGCATCGTGCTACTCAGCCCGCCTCCCTCCCCGGAGCCCACATGCGGTCCCGCCCGCACCGCCTCGCCGCGCTGGCGCTGCTCCTGGCGCCGTCGCTGGCCGCCGCCCACGACTTCTGGCTGCAGCCCGACGGCGCCGGCCTGGTCCTGCGCCACGGCCACCGGGGCGGCGCGCTGCTCCTCATCGACCGGCCGAAGGTGAAGGCCATCCGCTGCCTCGACGGGGGCGCCACCCGCGACCTTCTCGGGGCCGCCACCTTCGCGCCGAGGGAGGTCCGGCTGGCAGGCCGGTGCGGCGCGGCCTCGGTCGCTTACGACGACGGCTCCTGGGCGCTCACGCCGGACGGCGAGGTGAACCGGCCCAGGGCCGAGGTCCCCCAGGCGGTGAAGGGGTGGGCCTCGCGCCAGTTCGCCAAGTGGATCGAGGTGCGGTCGCCGGCCGCCGTCGGCGCCGTCTTCGGCGACGAGCTGGAGCTCGTGGCGGCGGGCGACCTCTCGAGGGCACGCGCGGGGGACACGGTGACGCTCCGCGCGCTCTCGGGCGGGAAGCCCGTGGCCGGCGCCCGGCTCGACGTCGACGACCGGCCGCTCGGCGAGTCGGACGCCCGCGGCGAGGTCCGGGTGAGGCTCCGCGCCGCCGGCGTCCAGACGATCAGCGCCACGCTCCGCGGCGCCGGCGCGACCCCCGGGGCCGACGCGACCGTGCTGGAGGCCTCGCTCAGCTTCGAGGTGGCGCGGTGAGCCGGGGGGCGGCCCTGGCGACCGCCGCGGCGCTGGCGCTGCTCCCCGCCGGGCCGGCCGGCGCCCACGAGGTCCTCCACGAGATCGCGCGCGGCCGGGCCGTCGCCGTGCGGGCCTACTTCGCCGACGGGGAGCCGCTCGCCTACACGCCCTACGAGGTCTACGCGCCGTCGGATCCGGGCATCCCCTACCAGAAGGGGCGCACCGACCGGAGCGGCTGGCTGGCCTTCGTCCCCGACGCGCCCGGGACGTGGCGCGTCAAGGTCGTCGACGCCACCGGCCACGGCCTCGACCTCGAGGTGGACGGGGGCGGCGCGGCGGTCGCGGCGCAGGGCGCCGGCGGGCTGGGCGGCGCCGCCTTCGTGCTCCGGCCGCTCGTCGGCCTGCTCGCCATCGGGGCGGTCTTCGCCGCGCTCGCCTTCGCCTACCGCCGCAAGGGGCGGACGCCGTGACCGCCCGCCGCGCGGACCTCGCCGCCGCGCCCGGCGCCGCCGCGGCCCGGCGCTAGCCATGCACCTCCCCGACGGCTTCATCTCGCCGCAGCTCAGCCTCCCCGCCTACGCGGTCTGCGCGCCGCTGTGGACCTGGGCGGCCCGGCGCCACCTCGGGCGCTCCGCGGCGGAGGCGCTGCCCGTCATCGGGTCGCTCACGGCGCTGGCCTTCGTGATCCAGACCATCATGATCCCGGTGCCGGGCGGGACCTCGATCCACCTGGTGGGGATCGTGCTCCTGGCGCTGCTCTACCACCCGCTGGTGGCCTTCCTGTGCGAGTCCCTGGTCCTCCTGGTCCAGGCGCTCTTCCTGGGGGCGGGCGGGATCACGGTGCTCGGGATCAACGCGCTCGCCCTGGGGCTGGTCGGGCCGCTGGCGGGCTGGCTCGCCTGGAAGGCGCTGCGCCGCGCCTCGGAGCGGGCGGCCCTCTTCGCGGCCGGCTGGCTCGCCGTGCAGGCCTCGACCCTCGCGGTGGTGGGGGCCCTGGCGCTGCAGCACCGGCTCGATCCGGGCTACTTCCCCATGCCGCCCGCCGTGACCCTGGCCGCCATGATGGCGCCGAGCCTGGCGGTGACCGGCGTGGTGGAGGGGCTCTACACCGTCTTCGCCCTCTCGCTGGTCCGGAGGGCCCGGCTCCGTGGCGTCGAGACCTGATCCGCGCGCCGGCCGCCGGCTGCTGGCCGCCTGGCTGGTCGGCCTCTTCGCCGCCTCGGCGCTGCGGGACCTCGGCCTGCTCGCGGGCGCCGCGCTCCTGGCGCTGCTCCTCTTCCGGCACGGCCTGTGGCGCAACCTGCGCCGCACGGCCCGCTCGGTGGTCCCCGTCACGGTGGGGCTCTCGCTCGCCTCCCTGGCCTTCCTCCGGCTCTCCGCCGGCGCCTGGCCGCCGCTCGAGCCCTTCGCCGCCCTGGCGCTGCGCGCCGCCGTCATGGGGTTCGCCACCTTCTCGGTGCTCGACCGCGTCGACCTCCTGCGCGCGCTGGCGCCCTTCCCCACCCTCTCGCGCCTCCTCGTGGTGACGCTGGCCCAGATCCACGCCCTGCGCCTGGTGGCCACCGAGTCGCGCGACGGCCTGAGGAGCCGGCTGCCCCGCCGCCCGGGCGCCCTCGACCTCGTCCGGAACGCCGGGGGCATCACCGCCGTCCTCTTCACGCTGGCGGCGCGCAACGCCCGCGACGTCGCCGACGCCATGAAGTCGAGGGGGTTCTGATGCCGTACGAGGTGACCGGCCTGCGGCTCGACCTGGGCGACCGGCCCGTCCTCCGGGACGTGACCTTCTCCGTCTCCCCCGGCGAGCGGGTGGTGCTGCTCGGCGTCAACGGCTGCGGCAAGACCACGCTGCTCAAGGCGCTCGACGGCCTGCTCATCCCGGGCGCCGGGAGCGTCCGCTACGGCGGCGTGCCCCTCGAGCCCGGCCGCCTCGACGAGCCGGCCTTCCGCCGCCGCTTCCGCGGCGAGGTGGCCCTGCTCTTCCAGAACGTCGACGCCATGCTCTTCAACCCGTCGGTGGCCGACGAGATCGCCTTCGGCCCGCGGCAGCTGGGCCTGCCCGACGTGGAGGCGCGGGTGGCGCGCTGGGCCGACGCCTTCGACGTGGGCCGCCTCCTCGACCGGCCGCCCTTCGAGCTCTCCGGCGGGGAGAAGAAGCGGGTGGCGCTGGCCGCCCTCATGGCCATCGACCCCAGGGTGCTGCTGCTGGACGAGCCCACCGCCAGCCTCGACCCGGCCTGGGCGGCCCGCCTGGTCGACCTCCTGGGGCGGCTCCAGGGCGTGACGGTCATCGCCTCGACCCACAACCTGAGCGTGGTGGAGGAGCTGGGGGCGCGCGCCATCCTGCTGGCGCCGGGCCGGGCCGGCACCCTGTACGACGGGCCCGCCCAGGCGCTGGTCCGCAGCGGCCCGCTGCTGGTCGCGAGCGGCCTGGCCCACCTGCACCCCCACCGGCACGGGCGCGCCGAGCACGCCCACTTCCACGTCCATGACGCCGAGTGAAGGCCGCGGGCGGCGCCCGCCCGCCCCGCCGGCCCCGGAGGCTGAATGATCGAGCGCATCGGCATCTCGCTGGAGGCGGAGCTCCTGGCGCAGTTCGACCGGCTCATCGAGGAGAAGGGCTACGTCAACCGCTCGGAGGCCATCCGCGACCTGATCAGGGACACCCTGGTCCAGCGCGAGTGGTCCCAGGCAAACGGCGCCGAGGAGCGGGTGGCGGTGGCCACGCTGGTCTACGACCACGACGCCTCGAGCCTGGCCCAGAAGCTGGCGCACATCCAGCACGAGAACCACCGGGCGGTCGTCTCCGCGCTGCACGTCCACCTGGACGCGCACAACTGCCTGGAGGTGCTGGTGCTGCGGGGCCGCGCCAGGGACGTGGTGCGGATGGGCGAGGGGCTGGTCTCCACCAAGGGCGTCAAGTACGGGAAGCTCGTCCCCGCCACCACCGGGCAGTCGCTGCGCTGACCCCTACCGGCGCGCCAGCGCCTTGGCGGCCATCCGCACCGCCGGCGGGTAGGCGGTCGTCTGGGGCACCAGCAGCAGCTCGTCGCGGGGGAGGAGCCCCAGCACCTTGTGGACCATGTCCTGCGAGAGGCGGGGGTTGGCGAGCAGGGCGCGGCGGATCTGGGGGACCTGGAGCCAGGCGGGGCTCTCCAGGATGAGCTCGAGCAGCGGGCGGGGCATGGTCCCCATCCTGGCGAGCCGGATGACCTCCGGGACGGTGAGGCGCGTGTTCCTCAGCAGCGCCTCCCAGACGGTCTTGCCGTAGAGCCGCTCGAGGACGACGCGCTCGGTGATCGACCCTTCGCGGGCGACCCGGAGCTGCTCCACCACCGGGAGGCCGCGCAGCCGCTCCTGGACGCTCCCGGCCGAGGCGCCCTCCCGCTCCTCCCGATCGCCGGGGGGCGCCGGCGACCGGGCTGGAGCTGGAGCTGGAGCTGGAGCCGGCGCCGGGGGGCGGGCCGCGAGCCGCCGGCCCAGCGCCTCCCGGTCGTGCCCCTCGAAGGCGAACACGGTGCTCGCGTCGGTGGCGAGGACGGCGCGGGCGGGGAGCGTCACCGGCTCGCCCCAGGGGAGCACGAGCTCGACGTCGCAGAAGGCGCCGCGCGCGACGCCGGTCACCCCAGCGGCGACGACCGAGCCGCGCTCGAGGTTGGGCCGCTCGCGCTCGAGGTCGGCGGCGGTGAGGGTGACGCGGACCCTGGGGGCCACCTCGGCACTTTACCAGGCCGCGGCACCCCAGAGGGGGGCT
>JAJYAW010000111.1 GCA_021779335.1 Myxococcales bacterium
GCAGGTCCGGCCGGGCGGCCGGGAGGCGTGTCCCCGGCGCGCCCGGCCCGCGTCGACAACGCCCCCCTCCCGTGGTTATCTCTGGACCACGTGAAGAGCGCGCAGCTCGCGAGGACCCCTGCATGTTCCAGGTGAAGGCGGAGTCGCCCTACCCGAGGCTGGCGCAGCGCTGGAACACCCCGGGCGCACCCGCCGCGGCGCTCGCCGAGGAGACCCGCGGGGCGCTCGCCGAGGTCACCCCCGGTGATCTCGACCTGGTGGCGCCGCTGGTGGACGTGCTGCTGCGCCGGGTCGACGAGCCCGAAGCGCGCCCGCACGCCCGCCGCGCCCTCTTCGCGCTGCTCGACACCTCGCGCCGCCGCGGCTTCGTCCGGGCGCTGCCGGAGGAGCTCGTCGACCCCTGGCTCCGCCTCCTCCTGCCCATCCTGCCCCGCGCGGACTACACCTTCGGCGAGCTGCTCCGCTCCCGGGAGGAGACCGATCCCAGGACCGTGGCCATCCGGGTGCTGGGCGCCGACGCCACCGAGCTGACCGTCTCCGAGGTGGCGCGCCGGACCCGCGCCATCGCCCGCGGCCTGCTGGCGCTGGTGGGCGACGACCCGCAGGCGCGGGTCGCCATCCTCTCGGAGAACTGCCTGGAGGCGGCCCTCTGCGACCTGGCCTGCCTCTCCAACGGCTTCGTGGACTTCCCCCTGCCGGCCAACGCCGTGGCCGAGCAGACCGTCTTCATGCTGCGCCACTCGCGGGCGCGGGTCCTCCTCTGCAGCGACGAGGAGCAGGTGGCCAAGGTGCTGCCCTCGCTCTCCGGGCTCCCCGACCTGCGCGAGGTGGTGGTCTTCTCCGCCAGCTGCGCCGAGCGCAACGGCCTGCTCTCGCTGGAGCAGATGGTGGGCCAGGGCGCCGGCTTCGACGAGACGGCGCGGGCGGCCCGGGCCGCCGCGGTGCGGTCCACCGACATGGCCACCGCCATGTACACCTCGGGCACCACCGGCAAGCCCAAGGCCATCATCTTCACCCACGAGAACATCGTCGCGAAGCGGCTCTGCCGGGGCTTCGCGCTGCGAGAGGTGGGCGAGGGCGACACCTTCCTCTGCTACCTGCCGCTCTACCACACCTTCGGCAGGTACCTGGAGCTGACCGGGACGCTCTGGTGGGGGGCCACCTACACCTTCGCCCGGTCCACGGCCCAGGCCCCGCTGCTTGAGGACTTCCGCGCCGTCAAGCCGTCGGTCTTCATCTCCGTCCCCAAGAAGTGGATGGAGCTGCAGGACGCGGCCGTCTGGGAGGCCGCCTCCGACGACCCCGAGGAGATCGCGGCCCACCTGCGCGCCATCACCGGCACCCGGCTCCGCTACGGCCTCTCGGCGGCCGGCTACCTCGACCCGGCCATCTTCAAGAACTTCCACCGCGCCGGCGTGGAGCTCTGCTCCGGCTACGGCATGACCGAGGCCACCGGCGGCATCACCATGACCGCCCCGGGCGGCTACGTGGACGGCTCCATCGGCACGCCGCTGCCCGGCGTCGAGTGCCGCCGCGCCGACGACGGCGAGCTCCTCATCCGCGGCGTCTACGTCTCGCCCGGCTACCTGGACCCGGGGCCGGAGGAGGCCGGCGCGCACGACCCGGACGGCTGGTTCCACACCGGCGATCTCGTCAGCGTCGACGACGGCCACTACCGCATCGTCGGCCGCAAGAAGGAGATCTACAAGAACCGCGCCGGGCAGACCATCGCGCCGCAGCGGGTGGAGAACCTCTTCCGCGACTTCGAGGCGGTCGCCCAGGCCTTCCTGGTGGGCGACCACCGCGACTACAACACGCTGCTGGTCTGGCCCAACTACGAGCGCGACCCCTCCCACCGCAAGCTGTCGCCGGAGTCGCTCCGCGACCTCCTCTCGTCGCTGGTGGCCAGCGCCAACCGCTTCCTGGCCCCCTTCGAGCGGGTGGTCGCCTTCCAGGTGCTGCCGCGGGCGCTCGACCTGGAGCACGGCGAGCTGACCCACAAGCTCTCCTTCAAGCGCGACGTGGTGGAGCAGCACTGGAAGGACCTGATCGAGAAGATGTACGAGCAGAAGCACCTGGCGCTGCCGGTGGACGGCAACTTCCTGCGCATCCCGAACTGGGTGCTGCGGGAGATCGGCGTGCTGCAGCACGAGGTCTCGCTGCGCGACGGCCAGCTGGTGGCCGGCGAGCGCACCCTCACGGTGGGCGCCGATCCGGCCGCCCCGGGCGCCATGCGCATCGGCGACCTGGCCTACACCGTCGAGGCCTTCCTGGATCTGGGCGCCCTGCTGGCGCGTCCGTCGCTCTGGCTGGGCAACGAGGCGCTGCGCCGCTTCCTGGGCGAGGAGGCCTTCCGGGCCCTGGTGGGCCGGCGCCGCAAGGGCGGCGGCGATCTGCGCATCGATCCGCGCCTCTGGGTGCCGCCGGACGCCGAGCGGCTCCCCGAGCTGCTGGAGCTCGTGGAGGGGCCGGAGGTCACCGTCCGCACCATCCACGCCGCCGGAGAGCTGCTGCGGGCCGAGCGGCCCGAGGCGCGCCGCGCCATCGCCCACCTCCACGTCGGGCTGGCCGCCGCGGCCACCGAGCAGGCGGCGCTGTGCCGCGCCCTGCTGCGCCGGGCCGCCGATGCGCCCGACGAGGACGTGCGCCGCCGCGCCTTCCGGGTGCTGCTCCCGAACGAGGAGCCGTCCCGCACGCTGGAGACCCTGCGCCTCTTCCTCGATCGCATGGGCGCCATGGCGCTGCGCGACGAGGACCTGGCCGACCTGGGCGAGCGGGGCCTGACCGAGGCGCAGGTCCACCTGCTGCTTGGCCACCTGGCCTCCGACAAGGCCAACGGCCCCCTGCCCGATCCCTCGGATCGCAAGACCCTCATCGGCGTCATGCGCCTGCTGACGGCCACCGCCATCGCGCACCCCACCGCCTTCGCCAGGGTGCGGGTGCCGCTGGCCCGGCTCACCCTCCACGACGACACCGCCATCGCGGCCCGGGCCGGCGAGGAGTTCGACCGGCTGCGGCGCGGCTTCTCCAACTGGATCGGCCCCAACCTGCGGCTCGCCATCGACCCGCACGACGGCACCGAGTACGGCTGGCAGGAGGTGTTGGTCTTCGAGCCCTCGGTCCCGGAGCAGGCGCGCCGGGTGCTGCTCCAGGCGGTGGCCGACTCCACGCTGGTGCGGGCCTCGATTTTCCTGCTGGGGCGCGGCGTGCTGCTCTCGCTGGCCGACATCCCGCCCGGGGGCGCCACGGTGAGCCTGCTGGGGCGCCAGCACGGCAAGGCCGTCTACCGGCTTTCCATCCACACCCGCGCCAGGGAGACCTTCGACGTCGCCATCAACGTGGCCGAGGACCTCTCCTTCGCGGCGCTGCGCGAGGAGGTCAACTGGCTGCTGGCCTGCGGCGCCCCGCCGCCGCTGGTGGAGCAGTTCGCCGGCTACTTCGGCGAGTGGGGCATCTTCACCGAGGAGTTCATCCCGGGCGACGACGTGGAGCGGCAGGTGGCCCGCCTGCTGCGCCAGGGCGAGGCGAGGCGGCTCGAGCTGCTCTGGCCCTTCGTGGGCTGGGTCGCGGTGGAGTGCCACGTGCGCTTCTGGGACCGCGCCGGCCGCCGGCTGGCCCTGCGCAACCCCTCCCCGGCCGCCTTCATCGTCCCCTCCCACGACTACCAGACCGGCGCCCGGCTGGTCTCCATCTCCGACCGCTCCCCCTGCACCTCGCTCGACGAGGTACTGGACCGCTTCGACGCCGCCTTCCTGGACAAGGTGGGGCAGGCCCGCCCCGAGCTGGTCGGCAAGGTGACCGACGAGATGGTCCTCTCGGCGGTGGTGGAGGCGCTGGGCCCGGACCGCGCCGTCCCGGTGCTGGAGGAGGCGGCCGGCGGCAAGCGGGCCATCGCCGTCTCCACCTTCCTGGCCAGGCTGCGCAGCGAGGGGCCGACGCCGCAGCGGGTCTTCTTCGCGGCCCGCCGCTTCAAGCGCTGGCTGGAGGTGAACCCCCAGGCCACGCCCGAGGCGCAGGTGAAGCACCTCGGCGAGCTGTGGGGCACCTACCGGCTCGGGGAGCTGGAGCAGGTCTGGGCGGACACCCGCGTCCGCTTCTACCGCCGCACCGTGCTGCTGGACGCCCGCCCCGAGCTGGGCGCGGCGCTGGACCGGCTCATGCAGCGTATCCGGGCGCTCCCGGCCGGCGGGCTCGACCTGGCCGAGCAGGTGGCCGCCATCCGCTCCGGGGTGCGCGCCACCGAGGCCGAGGACTTCCTGCTGGCCCACATGACCTACCGGTACCTCTCCCCGGGGGAGGACGTGGCGCTCATCTCCATGCCCCACGGCGGCCACGTCACCACCGAGGTCGTGGTGACCCTGCCGGACGAGGCGGGCGGCCGCTTCACGGTGCGCGGCCCGGTCTCGCCCCGCGAGGTGGCGCGCCTGCTCCACCTCTTCGGGGACTCCAACCTGCAGGTGGCCTTCGCCGCCGAGCACGAGTTCCTGCTCGCCCTGGACGCCAAGGAGTCGGTCATCGCCGGCCTCTTCTACCGCCCGGTGCGGGCCGACCGGAGCCACATGGAGAAGGTGGTGGTGAGCCGCAGCCAGCGCGGCAAGGGCGTCGCCGACGGGCTGATGCGCGAGTTCTTCCGCCGCCTGCGGGCGCGCGGCGTCAAGGCGGTCGAGACCGGCTACTTCCAGCCCGAGTACCTGAAGCGCTTCGGCTTCCGCACCGATCCCGGCTCCGGCGGCCTGGTCCGCGACCTGCCGGCCGACGACACCTTCAACTGGTAACGAGGCGCACGCACCGCCATGGCGACGCAACCCTGGAAGCTCATCGACACCACCCTCCGCGAGGGAGAGCAGTTCTCCAAGGCCTCCTTCCGCACCGAGGACAAGGTGGAGATCGCCCGCGCCCTCGACACCTTCGGCGTCGAGTACGTCGAGGTGACCTCGCCGGCCGCCTCGCCGCAGTCGCAGCGCGACGCCGCCGCCATCGTGAAGCTCGGGCTGGGCGCGCGCATCATCAGCCACACCCGCTGCGTGGTGGACGACGTCAAGGCGGCGGTGGACTCGGGCGTGCGCGGGCTGGGGCTGCTCTTCGCCACCAGCCGCATCCTGCGCGAGTCGTCGCACGGCAAGTCGATCCAGCAGATCATCGACGCCATGGGGCCGCCCATCGAGTACGCCCTCCGGGCCGGGCTGGAGGTCCGCTTCAGCGCCGAGGACACCTTCCGCTCCGAGACCGCCGACCTGATCGCCGTCTACCAGGCGGCCGAGCGGCTCGGCGTGCACCGCGTCGGGCTGGCCGACACGGTGGGCATCGCCACGCCGCGCCAGGTCTACGTGCTGGTCCGCGAGGTGCGCCGCGCGGTGGCCTGCGACATCGGCTTCCACGGCCACAACGACACCGGCTGCGCCATCGCCAACGCCTTCGACGCCATCGGCGCCGGGGCCACCCACGTCGACGTCTCGGTGCTGGGCATCGGCGAGCGGGTCGGCATCACGCCGCTGGGCGGCTTCGTGGCGCGCATGTTCTCGCTCGACCCGCAGGGCGTGGGCGAGCGCTACCGGCTGGGGCAGCTGCGCGAGCTGGAGCGGCTGGTGGCCCGCGTCACCGGCGTGGAGATCCCCTTCAACAACTACGTCACCGGCGAGACCGCTTACAGCCACAAGGCCGGCATGCACCTCAAGGCCATGATGGCCAACCCCGGCAGCTACGAGATCATCCCCCCCGAGGCCTTCGGCCTGGCGCGCAAGCTCATCCTGGGCTCGCGCCTGACCGGCCGCGCCGCCATCGCCTACCGGGCGCGGGAGATGGGCATCACCTTCGGCGAGCGCGAGCTCAAGGACATCACCCACCGCATCAAGGCGCTGGCCGACGCCGGCGAGCTCTCGGAGGAGCAGATCGACAAGGTGCTGCGAGAGTGGGTGACGGCGTGAGCCGGTCCGCCCCCGCCTCGCCCCCCCCTGCTCCGTGCGGCCGCCGGCCGTGAGGTCCCGCCTCCTCCTCCTCGCCGCGGCCGCCCTCTGGTCGACCGGCGGCGCCGCCATCAAGCGGTGCGGCCTGGACGCCTGGCAGCTGGCCGGGGGCCGCTCGCTCATCGCCGCCCTGGTGCTGCTCGCCTTCGTCCCCGCGGCCCGGCGCCGCCCCACCCGGCTCTCGCTGGCGGTGGCGGTCGCCTACGCCTTCACGGTGATCCTCTTCGTGTCGGCCACCAAGCTGACCACCGCGGCCAACGCCATCTTCATCCAGGACACCGCGCCGCTCTGGGTGCTGCTCCTCTCCCCCTGGCTGCTGCGGGAGCGCCCCACCCGCGGCGAGCTCCTCTCGGTGCCGGTCTTCGCCCTCGGGCTGGGGCTCTTCTTCCTGGACCGGCTCACCCCGGGCCAGGTGACCGGCAACCTGGTGGCGCTGGCCTCCGGCCTGGCCTTCGGCCTCTCCATCCTGGGGCTGCGCCGCATCGGCGACGGCGGCCCGGCGGCGCTGGTGCTGGGCAACCTGCTGGCGGCGGCCGTCACCCTGCCCCTCTGGCCCCTCGGCCCGACGCCCACCGCGCTCGACCTCGGGCTGGTCGGCTTCCTGGGCGTCTTCCAGCTCGGGCTCTCCTACCTGCTCTTCTCCGTGGGCCTGCGCGGCACGCCCGCGGTGGAGGCGGCGCTGCTGGTGCTGCTCGAGCCGGTGCTCAACCCGATCTGGACCTTCCTCTTCGCCGGCGAGCGGCCCGGCCCCTGGGCCCTCGGCGGCGGCGCCGTCGTCCTGGCGGCGACCGCCTGGCGGACCGTCCAGCCGGCGCTGCTGGCGCGCCGGGCCGTCCGTCCCGCGCCGGGCTGAGCGCCGCCGGACCGGCCTCCGGCACGGCGCCCTCAGGCCGACGTCAGCGCCCGCCCGCCTCGCGGCTCGGCGCGGAAGAACGCCCGCACCTCGTCCCGGCGCGCCAGCGTGTCGGTGTAGCCGAGCTCCATGACCCGGGCCACGTAGACCGGCTCGAAGGCCAGGTAGGAGAGCAGGTCCGAGCCGGAGTCCCTGGTGACGCCGATCCCCTTGAGCAGGTAGCGCAGCATGCTCGGGAAGCGGTGGTACTCGTCGCCGGCGAGCTTGCCCAGGTCCTGCGAGGGGCGGAGCGCCAGCACCGGGATGGGGCGAAGCTCCAGCTCGCGCGCCGCCACCCGCTCGCCGGGCACGTACGCCAGCGTCCGGTTGATCCGCTCCAGCCGCTCCAGGTCGGTGTCGATCGAGTCGAGGAAGACGGCGTTGAGCAGCACCCCGGCGATCTGCGAGAGCGGCAGCGGCGCCCCGTCCGGCGCGCCCGGGCCGCCCGGGCCGGCGCGCCCGTGGCGCACGCTGATGGCCAGGATCCGCTCCGCCCCGGCGTGGATGGCCGGGCTCATCGGGTAGACCAGCCGGACGCAGCCGTCCCCGTACCAGCCGTCCTCCACCTTCACCGGCGGGAAGAAGATCGGGATGGCCGCCGACGCCATGACGTGGTCCACCGTGAGCCGGGCCCGCACCCCCTCGCGGGTGGAGCGCTGCCAGGGCCTGATCCGGTCGCTCCCCTCGAACCAGGTGACGCCGGCGCCGCTCAGGTAGGAGGTGGCCGAGACGGCCACGGCGTGCAGGCGGCCGGCCTTGAGGTGGCGGCGCATGCGGGCCAGCGGCAGCACGTCGGTGAGCAGCCGGCGCAGCGGCGCCGGGTCGAGCAGGTAGTTGATGCTGTTGCCCCCCAGCAGGCCGCCGCCGCCCAGGTCGCGCATCCAGCGGCTGCCGGTGGCGGCCAGCTTGAGGGCGCCGGTGCGGAAGATGCGGTCCGGCGTGAGCCCGGCCCACGTCTGGTGGAGCGCGGCGGCACCGCCGGCGAAGTCCTGGGCGCCGCAGGCCAGCGCCACGCCGTTGATGGCGCCCGCCGAGATGCCGGCCACCACCTCGAAGGGCAGCGGCCCGCGCGGCAGCACCTCCGCGAGCGCCCTCAGGGCGCCCACCTGGTAGGCCGCCCGGGCCCCCCCGCCCGTCAGGACCAGCGCCGTCCGGTCGCCTGCCACGTCCCCTCCCCTCGGCGCCGAGGGCCCCGCCAGCCGGCGCCCGCGCCGCTCCCTGGTCCCTCGACTCATAGCCCCGCGTGGCGCGCCGGGCCACCCCCAATCGACGGCGGGAACGCGCCC
>JAJYAW010000112.1 GCA_021779335.1 Myxococcales bacterium
CGCGCGCGGCCGCCGGCGGTCCTCCCGGGCGCTCGCCCCGGCGGGGCCGCCCGGGGCCGGCGCCGATCCCGACCTGATCCCGCCGGCTTGCACCGGCCGGAGTCCTGGGAGGAGCGCCCCGCCCCGGCGCATTTGCCGCGGCCCAGCGGATGGTTACGTCTTCGGTACCGCCGGTTCGGGCTGCGCCCGGAGCGGCGGCCAGGGAGCGCCCGCATGGATCGCCAGACCCGCTTCAACCTCCTCTACGTGGGGCTCGCCCTCGTCGGCGTCCTGGCCGCCCAGGACTTCTGGGCCCGCTCCCAGGCCGTCGCCAACATCCCCTACAGCCAGTTCCAGGGGCTGGTGCGGTCCGGCGCCGTCGCGAAGGTGAGCATCGGCGCCGACCGGATCGCGGGCACGCTCAAGAAGCCGCTCGACGGCAAGAGCGAGTTCGTCACCACCCGCGTCGAGCCGGACATCGCCAAGGAGCTCGACGCCGCCGGCGTGACCTACTCGGGCCGGCTGCAGAACAACCTGCTGCCCCTGATCCTCTCCTGGGTCCTGCCGGTCCTCTTCTTCTTCGGCATCTGGATGTACCTGGGCAAGCGCATGCAGGCCGCCGCCGGCGGGCCGGGGGGCGGGCTCATGTCCATCGGCAAGTCGAAGGCCAAGGTCTACGTGGAGACCGACACCAAGACCTCCTTCGCCGACGTGGCCGGGGTGGACGAGGCCAAGGCCGAGCTCGCCGAGGTGGTGGCCTTCCTGAAGGACCCCAAGAGCTACGGCCGGCTCGGCGCCCGCATGCCCAAGGGCGTGCTGCTGGTCGGTCCGCCGGGCACCGGCAAGACGCTGCTCGCCAAGGCCGTGGCGGGCGAGGCCAGCGTCCCCTTCTTCTCCATCTCCGGCTCGGAGTTCGTCGAGATGTTCGTGGGCGTGGGGGCGGCGCGGGTGCGCGACCTCTTCGAGCAGGCGCGCAAGCAGGCGCCGGCCATCATCTTCATCGACGAGCTCGACGCGCTGGGGCGGGCCCGCAACGCCATGCCCGGCATGGGCGGCGGCCACGACGAGAAGGAGCAGACGCTCAACCAGCTGCTGGTGGAGCTGGACGGCTTCGACGTCTCGACCGGCCTGGTCCTGGTGGCCGCCACCAACCGGCCGGAGATCCTGGATCCGGCCCTGCTGCGCGCCGGCCGCTTCGACCGGCAGGTGCTGGTGGACCGGCCGGACCGGCTGGGGCGCGTCCAGATCCTGGAGGTCCACGGCCGCAAGGTGAAGCTCGACGCCGACGTGAAGCTGGAGCAGGTGGCGGCCCTCACGCCGGGCTTCACCGGCGCGGATCTCGCCAACCTCATCAACGAGGCGGCCCTGGCCGCCACGCGCCGCGGCCCCTCGGCGGTGGACGTGACGATGGCGGACTTCAACGTGGCCATCGAGCGGATCGTGGCGGGGCTGGAGAAGAAGAACCGGCTGCTCAACCCGCGCGAGCGGGAGATCGTGGCCCACCACGAGCTGGGACACGCCCTGGTGGCCTCGGCGCTGCCGGGCACCGATCCGGTCCACAAGATCTCCATCATCCCGCGCGGCATCGGCGCGCTCGGCTACACCATCCAGCGCCCCACCGAGGACCGCTTCCTCATGACGCGGGAGGAGCTCGACAACAAGATGGCGGTGCTCATGGGCGGCCGGGCCGCGGAGCACCTGGTCTTCGGCCACTTCTCCACCGGCGCCGCGGACGACATCGCCCGCGCCACCGACATCGCCCGCTCCATGGTGACGCGGTTCGGCATGGGCGGCCCGCTCGGGCCGGTCACCTACGAGTCCGAGCAGGCCGGCTTCCTGGGCCAGGTGGCCGGGCCGCGCCGGCTCTACGCCGAGGAGACGGCGCGGGAGATCGACACGGCGGTGCGGGATCTCGTCGACGGCGCCTTCCAGCGCGCCCGTGCGCTCCTCCAGGCGAACCGGGACCTGCTCATGGACGGGTCGAGGCTGCTGCTCGAGAAGGAGACCCTGAGCGACGGCGACCTGGCCGGCGTGCTGGGGCGGGTGCACGCGGAGGATCTGAAGGCCGCGTAGCGGCCGGCCGGCCCCGGCCCGGCGGGGTCGCGCGCGGCGCGGGCTGGCCTCAGCGCGGCGTGGAGTGGCCGACGAGCCAGGCCCGCACCGCGGGGAACAGGAACGCCGGCGCCCGCCGCCCCAGCAGGAGATCGGTGTGCCCCACGCCGGCCGGGGCCTCCAGGTACGCCCGCTCCCCGCCCCAGCGCTCGCAGGCCTCGCGCACGATGCCCGGCGTGGCCAGGCCGTCCGCTGGCGCCGCCACGAAGAGCGCCGGGACGCGACAGGCCGACAGCGCCGCGCGCCAGTCGTCCGCGCCGTCCAGCGAGCCGAGGCGGTCCTCGCGGACGAAGGCCCCGAAGTGCGCCACCACGCCCGGCGGCAGGTCCTCGATGACGTTCATGAGGAGCCGGCGGAAGACCGGCCCGTCCATCTCGTCGGGCTGGATCGAGAGGGTGGCCGCGCCGGGGTGCCAGAGCCCGGCCAGCGGCGCCAGCATCCGCGCCCCCAGGCGGGTCAGCCGGAGCGCGGCCAGGACCGGCAGGACGCGCAGGCGGCGCCCGGCCTCCGGCGTGAAGCGGACGGGCGGCGCCAGCGCGACCACCCCGGCGATCCGGTCCGGGTGGTGTGCCGCCGCGGCCAGGCCGAGCAGCGCCCCCTGGCTGTGGCCCACCAGCAGCACCTGGCGCTCGCCGGTGGCCGCGGCCACCGCGTCGAGCGCGGCCGGGAGATCGAGGCCGAGGTAGTCGTCGAGCGTCCAGCGGCGCGGCGCGCCCTGGCCGGGGCCCGGCCGGGAGCCGCCGTGGCCGCGCAGGTCGAGGGCGAAGCAGTCGAAGCCCGCGCCGGCCAGGTGGGCCGAGAGGGAGAGGTGCTCCAGGCCGAAGTCGAGCGCCAGCCGGTTCATGGCGAGGCCGTGGACCAGCAGCACCGGCGGCCGGCGCGGAGCGGAGCGCGGCCGGCGCCGGCCCAGGCAGAGGACCCAGCCGTCGGCGGTCCTGGCCTCGAGCCGCTCGTCCTCCTGGCCGGGGGCCGCCAGCTTCCAGCGCCAGAAGGCGAGGTGCGCGAAGGACGCCAGGAGGAGCGCGGCCAGGAGGAGCGCGGCGGCGAGGGGCGAGGTCACCCCGCCATTCTAAGGGGGTCCCGGCGCGCCGGGCGGCGCCGCGTGGCCTGTGCGTTGCAGAATTCCCGCGGGCCGGAGGGATCGGCGCACCCGGACGCTCCGGGGCGGCGATCCTCCCGGTCCGGGGTCCAGCCGCACCGCCGGGAGACCGGCGCGGCGTACGGGACACGGGCAGTCCGTGCCCGCTTTTCGCGCAACCGCTCCCTTGACCGCCTCAGGTCACGGAGCGTAGCGTCAACGCACCTTTCCCCCCATCGAGGTGAGCCGTGAAGAAGGTCGAGGCCATCATCAAGCCGTTCAAGCTGGACGAGGTGAAGCAGGCCCTTTCCGAGATCGGCGTGGCCGGACTCACCGCCACCGAGGTGAAGGGCTTCGGCCGGCAGAAGGGGCACACCGAGCTCTACCGGGGCGCGGAGTACGTGGTCGACTTCCTCCCCAAGGTGAAGGTGGAGGTGGTGGTCTCCGACGCGCTGGTCGGCAAGGTGGTCGAGGTCATCGAGCGCGCCGCCAAGACCGGCCGCATCGGCGACGGCAAGATCTTCGTGGTCCCGGTGGACGAGGTCATCCGCATCCGCACCGGCGAGCGCGGCGAGGAAGCGCTCTAAGCGGGCGAAGGTGCCCCGCACCGGCAAGGCCCCCCAGCTCCCGGCCGCGCTGGCGCGCGCCGCGGTGGACTCGGTCGCCGACGCGGTCGTCGTCATCGGCGCCGACGGCGGCGTGGTCCACCTGAACCCGGCGGCGGAGGAGCTCTTCGGGCGCAGCCGCGAGCGGGCCGTGGGCCTGCCGGCGCGGGCGCTGCCCGGCGGCGCCCAGCTCGACGTCCTCTCCGAGCGGGCGCGGCGCTCGCAGGAGAGCCGGTGGGCCGACTTCCCGAGCCCGCAGGACTCCGGCGTGGCCATCACGGTGGAGGCGTCGCCCATGTTCGACGGCCCCACCATCGCCGGCACGGTGGTGGTCCTGCGCGTGCCGCGCGGCGGCGAGCGCGCCCTCAACTTCGAGGCGCTGGCGGCCGGCCTGGCCCACGAGATCAAGAACCCGCTGGCCGGCCTGCAGGGATCGGCGGAGCTGCTGGCGCGGGAGGCCGAGGGGAGCGCGCGGGCCTACGCCCAGGTCATCGCCCGGGAGGCCAGGCGGGTGGACGGGCTGGTGCGCGAGCTGCTCGACCTGGCCAGGCCGGCGGCGCTCCAGACGGGGCCGGTGGACATCCACCGGGTGCTGGGCGACGTGAGGGCGCTGGCGCGCGGCTTCCCCGGCGCCGAGCGGGTCACCTTCCTGGAGCGCTACGACCCCTCGCTGCCGCCGGTGCTCGGCGACGACGAGAAGCTGACGCAGGTGATCCTCAACCTCGTGAGGAACGCGCTCGATGCCGTGGCCGACCGGCCCGGCCCGACCATCACGCTGGAGACCAGCGTGGCCACCTTCCGGCTCCGCGCCCCCTCCGGCCGGACCCGCCCCCTGGCCCGCATCTCGGTCCAGGACGACGGCCCGGGCATCCCCGAGGCGATGCTGGCCAGGCTCTTCACCCCGTTCTCCACCTCCAAGCCGCACGGCACCGGGCTCGGGCTGGCCATCTCCCGCCGCATCGTGGACGCCCACGGCGGGCGCATCGAGGTGCGCAACCGGGCCGGCGGCGGCGCCGAGGCCAACGTCTACGTGCCGCTCGAGGTCAGCTAGCCCTCCCCCGGAGGGGCGGGGCCGGAGGCCGGACCCCGGGCTGGCCCCTGCCTTGCTATCAAGGCCGCTGCCCGCCCGGGGCCGCAGGAGACAGCCGCAGGAGACAGCCGCAGGAGACAGATCGTGCGCAAGGTCCTGATCGTCGACGACGAGAGCTCCATCCGGTTCGTCCTCGCCCGCACCTGCGAGCGGGCGGGCGCCTCCTGGGAGGAGGCCGGCAGCGCCGAGGAGGCCAGGGAGAAGCTGCGGGCCCTGGGCACCGGGCGCGAGGGCGTCGGCCTGGTGCTGCTCGACGTGCGGCTCCCCGGCGACGACGGCCTCAAGCTGCTCGGCGAGATCAGCGGCCGGGCCGGCTCGCCCTTCGTGGTGGTCATGACGGCCGAGGACACGATGCGCACGGCCGTCGAGGCCATGAAGCGCGGCGCCGCCGACTACCTGGGCAAGCCCTTCGACCTGGCCCGGGTGGAGCGGCTGGTGCGCGACCTGGCGGTGGCGCCGCGCGAGCCCGCCGAGGGCGAGCCCGGCGGCGGCCAGGAGGCGCCGGGCGACGCCGGCGCCGAGCCCCGCCGCTACCGCGAGGTGGCGCTCCCCGAGACGCTGGTGGGGCGCTCCACCGCCATGGTGGAGGTCTACAAGGAGGTGGGGCGCGTCGCCCGCACCGAGATGACCGTGCTGCTCCAGGGCGAGTCGGGCACCGGCAAGGAGCTGGTGGCGCGCGCCGTCCACGCCAACTCGACCCGGGCCAAGGGGCCCTTCATCACCGTCAACATGGCGGCCATCCCCCGCGACCTCATCGAGAGCGAGCTCTACGGCCACGAGAAGGGCTCCTTCACCGGCGCGGTGGAGCGGCGCCCCGGCAAGTTCGAGCTGGCCAGCGGCGGCACGCTCTTCCTCGACGAGATCGGGGAGATGCCCATCGAGCTGCAGGCCAAGCTGCTGCGCGTGCTGCAGGAGCGCGAGGTGGACCGGGTGGGGGGCAACCGCCCGCTGCCGGTGGACGTGCGCATCGTGGCCGCCACCAACGCCGACCTGGCCCGCACCGTGGAGGAGGGGCGCTTCCGGCGCGACCTCTACTACCGGCTGGCGGTGGTGCCCATCCGGCTGCCGCCGCTGCGCGAGCGGGAGGGGGACGTCCTCCTGCTGGCGCGCCACTTCATCGCCCGCTACGGCGAGCAGCTCAAGGGGCGCGCCTTCACGCTGGGCAAGGACGCCGAGCCGCTGCTGCTGGCGCACCCCTGGCCCGGCAACGTGCGCGAGCTGCAGAACGTCATCCAGCGCGCCCTCCTCAAGCTGAACGGCACCCGCATCTCGGCCAACGACCTCGTCGGCCTGCTGCCCGCGGCGGCCCACGCCGAGCGGGGGCTGCACGGCCTGGTCGAGGCGCTGCTCGACGCGCCGCCCCCCGAGCACGGCCGCTACCAGGCCGGGCTGGCGGCCGTGGAGTCGCCGCTCATCGCGGCGGCGCTCAACCGGACCAAGGGCAACCAGCTCCGCGCCGCGGAGCTGCTCGGCATGAACCGGAACACGCTCCGGGAGCGGATGCGCGCGCTCGGGATGAAGGCCAGGTAGCGGCAGCTCGCAGCGACTCCCTCGCGGTCACCGCCTGCCCGCTTTTCGGGCACCCGGCTGCTCGCTTTCCAGGCAGCACCAAGGGCAATCCCCCCGTCCCGTCAGGCCTTTCCGGTCCGAAGCGGGGCCTCCCCAGGCGGCATGGAAGGTGCTATCGATCCCGCCTTCAACCCCCTCCCACGCGGAGAAACGATCACGATGGCCATCACGACCCCGAAGCAGGTGCTCGAGTACGCCGCCGAGAAGAAGGCGACCTACGTCGACCTGAAGTTCATGGACTTCATCGGCATCTGGCAGCACTTCTCGATCCCACTCTACGAGCTCACCGAGGACATCTTCGAGGACGGGCTCGGCTTCGACGGCTCCTCCATCCGCGGCTGGCAGGCCATCCACGCCTCGGACATGCTGGTCGTCCCGGACCCCACCACGGCCACCATCGACCCGTTCATGGCGGAGCCCACGCTCTCGCTGGTCTGCAACGTGGTCGACCCGATCACCAAGGAGCCGTACAGCCGCGACCCCCGCAACATCGCCATGAAGGCGGAGAAGTACCTGAAGGGCACCGGCATCGGCGACACCGCCTTCTTCGGCCCGGAGCCGGAGTTCTTCATCTTCGACGAGGTCCGCTACGACAGCGGCGTCAACCACTCCTTCTACAAGGTGGAGTCGGTCGAGGGGCAGTGGAACACCGGCCGCGAGGAGGCCGGCGGCAACCTCGGCTACAAGCCCCGCTACAAGGAGGGCTACTTCCCGGTCGCCCCGACCGACTCGCAGCAGGACATCCGCACCGAGATGTGCCGCGTCATGGAGTCGGTGGGCATCCACGTGGAGCGGCAGCACCACGAGGTGGCCACCGCCGGCCAGGCCGAGATCGACATCAAGTTCGACTCGCTGGTGAAGATGGCCGACAAGCTCCAGTGGTTCAAGTACATCATCAAGAACGTGGCGCGCCGCCACGGCAAGACCGTCACCTTCATGCCCAAGCCGCTCTACGGCGACAACGGCTCGGGCATGCACGTGCACCAGTCCATCTGGAAGGGCGGCAAGCCGCTCTTCGCCGGCGAGGGCTACGCCGGCATGAGCGAGCTGGCCATGTACTACATCGGCGGCGTCCTCAAGCACGGCCCGGCGCTGGCGGCGCTCATCTGCCCGTCGACCAACTCCTACAAGCGGCTGGTGCCGGGCTTCGAGGCCCCCATCAACCTGGCCTACTCGGCCCGCAACCGCTCCGCCTCCATCCGCATCCCCATGTACTCGCCGAGCCCCAAGGCGAAGCGCATCGAGTTCCGCTCGCCGGATCCGTCGGCCAACGGCTACATCGCCTTCGCGGCCATGCTGATGGCCGGCCTCGACGGCATCGAGAACAAGATCGACCCGGGCCAGCCCCTCGACAAGGACATCTACGGCATGTCGCCGGAGGAGCTGAAGGACATCCCCAAGATGCCCGGCTCGCTCGACGAGGCGCTGGAGTGCCTGCGCCGCGACCACAAGTTCCTCCTCAAGGGCGACGTCTTCACCGAGGACGTCATCGAGACCTGGATCCAGTACAAGTACGACAAGGAAGTGAACCCGGTCCGGATGCGCCCGACGCCGATGGAGTACGCGCTCTACTTCGACATCTAGCCGCGGCCCCGCGAGGGCCCGCGTCACCGGCGGCCGCCCCTCACCGGGCGGCCGCC
>JAJYAW010000113.1 GCA_021779335.1 Myxococcales bacterium
CCCGCTCCGGCCTCCTCCGCGGCGGCGCCGTGGCCGTCGGCAACTTCGACGGCGTCCACCTGGGGCACCAGGCGCTGCTGCGGCGCGCCCTCGAGCTGGCGCGGGCCCGCGGCGCCCGCGCCGGCGTCCTCACCTTCGAGCCCCACCCGGTCCGCGTGCTCCGCCCGCAGCTGGCCCCGCCGCTCCTCACGCTCCTGCCGCGCAAGCTGGAGCTGCTGGCCGGGCACGGCCTCGACGCCGCGGTGGTGCAGCCCTTCGACCTGGCCTACGCCGCCACCGGCGCCCCCGCCTTCGTGGCGCGCGACCTGCTCGGCGCGCTGGGGGTGCGGGACGTGGTGGTGGGCTGGGACTTCACCGCGGGTCACGAGCGGGCAAGGGTCGAGGCGCTCCGGCCGCTGCTCCAGGCGGGCGGCGCCGGCCTCCACGTCGTCGAGCCGGTGGCCGAGGGCGGCCTGACCGTCTCCTCCACCAAGGTGCGCGAGTTCCTGCTGGAGGGGAAGGTGGAGGCTGCCGCGCTGCTGCTGACCCGCCCGCACGACCTGGACGGCCGGGTGGTGCCGGGGGCCGGCCGCGGGCGCGGCCTGGGGTTCGGCACCGCCAACCTCGCCACCGAGGGGCTGCTGCCGGGGAACGGGGTCTACGCGGTGCGCGCCCGCCTCGGCGGGGCGGGCGGCTGGATCCCCGGCGTGTGCAACGTGGGCGTCAAGCCGACGGTGGACGGCACCGGCCGGGCGGCCGCCGAGGTCCACCTCCTCGAGCACGACGGGCGCGACCTCTACGGCGCCACCCTCCGGGTGGGCTTCGTGGCCCGCCTCCGCGACGAGCGCCGCTTCCCCTCGCTGGACGCCCTGCGCGCCCAGATCGCCGACGACGCCGGGCGGGCGCGCGCCCTGCTGGCCGGCGCGGGGTAGCGCCGGGCCCCGAGCCCCTGCTACTGTCGGTGGCGCTGCGCTCCACCGCCTCCACAGGGGAACGACGACACATGTCCGGACGCCTCGGTGAACTCCTTGTCCGGGAGAACCTCATCTCCCTGCAGCAGCTCAAGAAGGCCCAGGAGGAGCAGGGCAGGACGGGCGGCCGCATCGGCTCCCTGCTGGTGAAGCAGGGCTCCATCGCCGAGTCGGACCTGACCAGCTTCCTCTCCAAGCAATACGGCGTCCCCGCCATCAGCCTGAAGGACTTCGACGTCGACCCCGACGTCCTCAAGCTCATCCCCAAGGCCACCGCCGAGAAGCACCAGGTCGTGCCGGTCAACCGGGCCGGCTCGTCGCTCATCGTCGCCATGAGCGATCCCTCCAACATCTTCGCCATCGACGACGTCAAGTTCCTCACCGGCTACAACGTCGAGGTGGTGGTGGCCTCCGAGCAGGCGCTCAAGGAGGCCATCGAGCGCTACTACGCGGAGAAGGGGCCGGATCTCGACGAGATCATGACCGGCTTCGACGACTCCGAGGTGGCGGTGGTGGAGGGCGAGGGCGACGACCTCAACGCCGTCGACCTGGAGAACAGCGCCGCCGAGGCGCCGGTCGTCAAGCTGGTCAACCTGATCCTGCTCGACGCCATCAAGAAGGGGGCCAGCGACATCCACGTCGAGCCCTACGAGAAGGACTTCCGGGTCCGCTTCCGCATCGACGGCGTGCTCTACGAGGTGATGAAGCCGCCCATGAAGCTGCGCAACGCCATCATCTCCCGCCTCAAGATCATGTCCGAGCTGGACATCTCGGAGCGGCGCCTGCCGCAGGACGGGCGCATCAAGCTCAAGCTCGGCAAGGGCAAGGAGATGGACTTCCGCGTCTCGGTCTGCCCGACGCTCTTCGGCGAGAAGGTGGTGATGCGCCTCCTCGACAAGTCGAACCTCCAGCTCGACATGACCAAGCTGGGGTTCGAGGAGGAGCAGCTCAAGGAGTTCCTCGACGCCATCGACCGGCCCTACGGCATGGTGCTGGTGACCGGCCCGACCGGCTCCGGCAAGACCACCACCCTCTACTCGGCCCTCTCCAAGCTCAACGAGGTGGCCTGGAACATCTCCACCGCCGAGGACCCGGTCGAGTTCAACTTCTACGGCATCAACCAGGTGCAGATGCACGAGGACATCGGCCTGAACTTCGCGGCCGCCCTCCGCAGCTTCCTGCGCCAGGACCCGGACATCATCATGGTCGGCGAGATCCGCGACTTCGAGACCGCCGAGATCGGCGTCAAGGCCGCCCTGACCGGCCACCTGGTGCTCTCCACGCTCCACACCAACGACGCCCCGGGCACCGTCTCGCGCCTCCTCAACATGGGCATCGAGCCCTTCCTGGTGACCGCCTCGCTCAACGCCATCGTGGCGCAGCGGCTCTGCCGGCGGCTCTGCAACGACTGCAAGAAGCCGGTCCAGCTGGAGGACCAGGCGCTGCTCGACGCCGGCTTCGCCCCGGAGGAGGTCGGCACCTTCCAGGTCTTCGAGAAGGGCGGCTGCAAGAACTGCAACGACCGCGGCTTCAAGGGGCGCGTGGCCGTCTACGAGGTCATGCCCATCTGGGACGGCCTGAAGGAGCTCATCATCCAGGGCTGCTCCACCGCCGAGCTCAAGCAGGAGGCCATCCGGCTGGGCTTCCGCACCCTGCGCATGAGCGCCCTCTCCAAGGTCAAGCTGGGCGTCACCACGCTCTCCGAGGCGGTCGGCAACACCGCCCCGGACAAGTTCTAACCCGAGGCGGCGCCCCCGAAGCCCCGCGCGCGGCGCGGGCGGGCGGCCCGCGGAGCCACGCATGGCCAACCTGCACCAGCTCCTCAAGGCGATGGTCGAGAAGGGGGCCAGCGACCTCCACATCACCACCGGCTCGCCGCCCCAGCTGCGCATCGACGGCAAGCTGGTGCCCTTGAAGACCCAGCCGCTCTCGCCGGTGGACACCAAGCAGCTCTGCTACTCCATCCTCACCGACGCCCAGAAGCACAAGTTCGAGGAGGAGAACGAGCTGGACCTCTCCTTCGGCGTGAAGGGGCTCTCGCGCTTCCGCTCCAACATCTTCATGCAGCGCGGCGCGGTGGCCGGCGCCTTCCGCACCATCCCCTTCAAGATCCTCACCTTCGCCGAGCTGGGCCTGCCGCCCATCGTCACCGAGCTCTCCAAGAAGCCGCGCGGCCTGGTGCTGGTGACCGGCCCGACCGGCTCCGGCAAGTCGACCACGCTGGCCTCGGTCATCGACAAGATCAACACCGACCGGCACGAGCACATCCTCACCGTCGAGGACCCCATCGAGTACCTGCACCCGCACAAGAACTGCCTGGTCAACCAGCGCGAGGTGGGCGCCGACACCCAGTCCTTCAAGAAGGCGCTCAAGTACATCCTGCGCCAGGACCCGGACGTGGTGCTGGTGGGCGAGATGCGCGACCTCGAGACGGTGGAGGCGGCGCTGGTCATCTCCGAGACCGGCCACCTGGCCTTCGCCACCCTGCACACCAACAGCGCGGTGCAGACCATCAACCGCATCCTCGACGTCTTCCCGCCCTACCAGCAGCCGCAGGTGCGCGCCCAGCTCTCCTTCGTGCTGGAGGGGGTGCTGACCCAGAACCTGCTGCCCAGGGCCGGCGGGCCGGGGCGGGTCCTCATCATCGAGGTCATGGTCCCCAACCCCGCCATCCGCAACCTCATCCGCGAGGACAAGGTCCACCAGGTCTACTCGCAGATGCAGGTGGGGCAGTCCCGCTTCGGCATGCAGACCTTCAACCAGAGCCTGGCGGCGGCGCTGGCGCGCCGGCTCATCACCCCGGAGGAGGCGCTGGGGCGCTCCTCGGATCCGGACGAGCTGAAGAACCTCATGTCCACCGGCGCCGCCACGGCCCGGTCCGCCCCCAACCCGGCCGCCCGCTAGCGCGGCCGCCGATTCGACCCGCGCCCGGCCCTGCGCTAGGATCGGGGCCCGCGTTCGAGCGAGGCGTTCATGGCCCAGGCCGCAGCCGTCACCCAGAAGACCAAGCCCGCGCCCGCGGTGGTGAAGACCCCGGTCTGGAAGTGGACCGGCAAGACCAAGCAGGGCGACGTCAAGTCCGGCGAGATCGAGGCGCAGGACGCCAGCGCGGTGGAGCAGCGGCTCCGCCAGATGGGCATCGAGCCCACCAAGGTCAAGAAGAAGCCCAAGGACATCGTCCTCAAGATCCCGGGGGTGGGGGGCGTCCAGGAGAAGGACATCCTGGTCTTCACCCGCCAGTTCTCGGTGATGATCGACGCCGGCCTGCCGCTGGTGCAGGCGCTCGACATCATCGGCACCCAGGCCGACAACCCGGAGTTCCGCCGCGTCCTCCTGACGGTGAAGAGCAAGGTCGAGGCGGGCTCCACCTTCGCCGACGCGCTCGGCGAGCACCCCAAGGTCTTCGACACCCTCTTCGTGCAGCTGGTCCGCGCCGGCGAGATCGGCGGCATCCTCGACACCATCCTGCAGCGGCTCGGCGCCTACATCGAGAAGAACTCCAAGCTCAGGCGGCGCGTCAAGGGGGCCATGGTCTACCCGGCCGTGGTCCTCACCGTGGCGGTCGGCGTGGTCATCGCCCTCATCGGCTTCGTGGTCCCCACCTTCGACAAGATGTTCAAGGACATGGGCGGCACGCTGCCGGGCCCGACCCAGTTCCTGGTGGACCTCTCCAAGACCTTCCGCTCCGGCTGGTACCTCTACCTGGGCGTCCCCGCCGCCGCCTTCGTGGGGTTCAAGATCGCCATCTCCAAGGGGCGGGGCCAGGAGGTGTGGCACGACACGGTGCTCAAGCTCCCGCTCTTCGGCCCCATGATCCGCAAGGTGGCGGTGGCCCGCTTCACCCGCACCCTCGGCACCATGATCTCCTCCGGCGTGCCCATCCTGGACGCGCTGGACATCGTGGCCAAGACGGCCGGCAACCGGACCATCGAGAAGTCGATCCTCTACGTGCGGGCCAAGATCTCGGAGGGCAAGAACATCGCCGGCCCGCTGGCCGAGACCAAGGTCTTCCCGCCCATGGTGGTGCAGATGATCGGCGTGGGCGAGGCCACCGGCGCCATGGACCAGATGCTCGGCAAGATCGCCGACTTCTACGACGACGAGGTGGACGTGGCCATCGGCGCGCTCACCAGCATGATCGAGCCGCTCATGATGGTGGTGCTGGGCGGCATCGTCGGCTTCTTCATGATCGCCATGTACCTCCCCATCTTCACCATGGCCTCCACCGTCAAGTAGGGCGGGCGGATCGGGGGCGGCGGCGTGGCGGAGCAGGTGGCGGCGCTGGTCGGGACCGCGGCGCCCCCGCGCGAGCCGCTGCGCCGCCGGCTCGTCTGGCTCACGCTCTTCCGGCTCGTCCTGGTGACCGTCCTGCTGGGCGGCACCGCCGTGGTGGGCTGGCGGCAGGCCCGCAGCGCCGACGACATCGGCGCCGCCGTCTACGGCCTCATCCTGGCCACCTACGCCGGCTCGCTGGCGGTGGCGCTGCTGCTGCGCGGCGCCCGGCGGCTCGGCGCCGCGGCGGCGGTCCACCTCCTCGTCGACGTGCTGCTGGCGGCCGGCCTGGTGGCGCTGACCGGGCGCAGCGAGAGCGTCTTCCTCTTCATGTTCCTGCTGGCCATCGTCAACGGCGCCATCCTGCTGGGGCGGCGCGGCGCGGCGGCGGTGCTCCTCCTCTCCCTCGCCGTCTACGCCGTCACCCTGTGGAGCGGCCGCCACCTGCGCGGCGTGCCGGGCACCACCCTGTGGGCCCACGCCGCCGCCTTCGTGGCCACCGCCGCCCTGGCCACCTACCTGGCCGAGCAGCTCCGCTCCACCGGCGAGCGGCTGGCGGCGCGGGAGAGCGATCTCGCCGACGTGACCGCCCTGCACGGCGCCATCGTGCAGTCGGTCTCCTCCGGCCTCCTCACCGTCGATCCGCGCGGGCGCATCACCTTCCTCAACCGGGCCGGCGAGGAGATCACCGGCCTGGCCGGCGCGCAGGTGACGGGGCGGCCGGTCGCCGCCACGCTGCCCGGCTTCACCGAGGCGGTGCGGCGCGGCGAGACCGGGTGGACCAACGCCCGCGGCGAGCGGCTCATGCTGGGGTTCAGCCGCTTCCCGCTGCTGGGCCAGGGGGGCCGCGACCTCGGCAGCGCCGTCATCTTCCAGGACCTGACCGCGCTGCGCGCCATGGAGGAGCGGGTGCAGCGCAGCGAGCGGCTGGCCGACCTCGGGCGGGTGGCGGCCGGGCTGGCCCACGAGCTCCGGAACCCGCTGGCCTCCATGGCCGGCAGCGTCGAGCTCCTGGCCGGCTCGGAGGGGCTGCGCGCCTCGGACCAGCGGCTCATGGCCATCGTGCTCAAGGAGGCGGCCCGGCTGGAGACGCTGGTGGCCCGCTTCCTCGACTACACGCGGCCCGAGCCGCCGCGCCTCTCCCCCCACGACCTGGCGCAGGTGGCCGGCGAGGTGGCGGAGGTCTTCGCGGCCGATCCCTCGGCGGCGCGGGTGGCGCTCCGGCGGGACCTCCGGCCGGTCACGGTGCCCTGCGACCCGGACCAGCTCCGCCAGGTGCTCTGGAACCTGCTGCTGAACGCCGCCCAGGCCCTCCAGCCGGGCGGGCCGGGTGGCACCATCTCGCTCCGCTGCGGCCCCGACGGCGAGCGGGGCGCCCGCCTCGAGGTGGAGGACGACGGCCCCGGCGTGGCCGAGGCCGATCGGGCGCGGCTCTTCACCCCCTTCTTCACCACCAAGGCCGGCGGCACCGGGCTCGGCCTGGCCACCGTCCACCGCATCGTGGAGGCCCACGGCGGCTCGGTGGAGGTCGAGGCCGCGGCGCCGCACGGCGCCCGCTTCACCGTCCGGCTGCCCGGCGCCGCCTCGGCGGCTCCGCCCGCGCCCGGGCCGGTCGCGGCGGAGTAGGCCACGCCCGCCGCAGGCGGGGTAGCATCGCTGCCATGGCCAGCATCCTGGTGGTGGACGACGAGGCGTCGATGCGCGAGTTCCTGGAGATCCTCCTCGCCAAGGAGGGGCACCGGGTGACGAGCGCCGCCGGCGCCGCCCCCGCGCTGCGCCAGGTGGCGGAGGGGGAGGTGGATCTCGTGCTGGCCGACCTCAGGCTCGGCGCCGAGAGCGGCCTGGAGGTCTTGAAGGCCGTCAAGCAGGCCTCGCCGGCCACCGAGGTGGTCATGATGACCGCCTTCGCCACCACCGAGAACGCCGTCCAGGCCATGAAGCTGGGGGCCCACGACTACCTGCTGAAGCCCTTCAAGGTGGACGAGCTCCGGCTGGTGGTGCAGAAGGCGCTGGAGCACCGCGCCCTGGTCCAGGAGAACCGGGTGCTGCGCCACCAGGTGGGCGACCGGGCCATCCGGGGCGAGGAGATCCTGGGCCGCTCGCCGGCCATCGAGGAGGTGCGCGCGCTCGTCGAGAAGGTGGCGGGCGCCCGCACCACCGTGCTCCTCACGGGCGAGAGCGGCACCGGCAAGGAGGTGGTGGCCCGCGCCATCCACGCCCGCGGCCCGCGGGCCGACCAGCCCTTCGTGGCCGTCAACTGCGGCGCCATCCCCGAGGGGCTCATCGAGAGCGAGTTCTTCGGCCACCAGAAGGGGGCCTTCACCGGCGCCGGCGAGGCCCGGCCCGGCCTCTTCGAGGTGGCGGGGAGCGGCACCCTCTTCCTCGACGAGGTGGGGGAGCTGCCGCCGCCGCTCCAGGTGAAGCTGCTGCGCGCCCTGCAGGAGCGGCGCATCCGCCGGGTGGGCGGCACGGCCGACGTCGCCGTCTCGGCCCGCATCCTGGCCGCCACCAACCGCGACCTGGCGGAGGACGTGAAGGCCGGCCGCTTCCGCGAGGACCTCTACTACCGGCTCAACGTCATCCAGGTGCGGCTGCCGCCGCTGCGGGAGCGGCGCGAGGACCTGCCCGAGTTCTGCCGCCACTTCCTGGCCCGCTTCGCCGCCGACCTGGGGCGGCCGCCCGCCACCCTCTCGCCCGAGGCGGCCCGCCTCCTCGAGGCGCACGCCTGGCCGGGCAACCTGCGCGAGCTCGGCAACGTGCTGGAGCGGGCCGTCACCCTCGCCGCCGGCGACCTCATCGGGCCGGAGGTGCTCCCCTCCGGGCTGCGCGGGCCGGGGGCGGCCG
>JAJYAW010000114.1 GCA_021779335.1 Myxococcales bacterium
GGCGCGGGCGGGCGGCGGGGCCGGGGCGCCGGCGGCGCCGGCCCGGGCGGCCGCGTCCTCCGCCTTGAACTTGAAGTAGGCCTTGATGAGGGCCACCGCCGTGGGGGCCGCCTGCACGCCGCCGAAGCCGGAGTGCTCGTTGAGCACCACCACCACGATCTGCGGATCGTCGGCCGGGGCGAAGGCCGCGAACCAGGCGTGGTCGCGCTGGAAGTAGCCGACCTGGTCCGCCCGGAGCCGCGAGGCGCCGAGCTTCACCACCTGCGCCGTGCCGGTCTTGCCGGCCGTCAGGATGTCCGGGATGCGCGACTGGTAGGCGGTGCCGTACGGCTGGTTCACGGCGGCCAGCAGCCCCTTGAGCACCGTCTGGCGGGTCGAGGGCTTGAGCTCGACGCGGCCGCGGGTCTCCGGCGCGAACTCCTTGAGGACCTTGCCGTCCACGTCCTCCACCCGCAGCACCACCTGCGGCTTCCAGATGAGCCCGGTGGCCAGCGCGCCGTAGAAGACCAGCTGCTGCATGGGCGTGACGTTGACGTCCCCCTGCCCGATGGCCAGGTTGACCGCCATGCCCCGCTGGTAGCCGCCCGGGACGCGCGCGTCGTGCCAGGCCACGTCCGGGATGACCCCCGGCACCTCGCCAGCCACGTCGAAGCCGGTGGGCGCGCCCAGCCCGAGCCGCCGCGCCCACTTGGCGATCAGGTCGGCGCCCAGCAGCGCCCCGGCCTGGTAGTAGAAGACGTCGCAGCTGGCCCCCAGCGCGTGGGTGAAGTCCACCGGGCCGTGGCCGGCCTCGTTGTCGCAGCGCCAGCGGGCCTTGCCCATGTTGAAGTGGCCCGGGCAGTTGACGACCGTGTCGGGCCGGTAGATCCCCTCCTCCAGCGCGGCGATGGAGGTGACCGCCTTGAAGGTGGAGCCGGGGTGGTAGTGCTGCTGGATGGCCCGGAAGAGCTCCGGCTGCAGCGGGTCCTCGCGGATGCGCTGCAGCTCGGCGCTGGAGATGCGCCCCGACATCTTGTTGGGGTCCGGGGCCGGGCGGTCCACCAGGGTGAGCAGGAAGCCGGTCTTGGCGTCCATGGCCAGCACCACGCCGGCGGTGGCGGGGAAGGTCTTCTCGGCCAGCTCCTGGAGCCGCCAGTCGAGCGAGAGCACCAGGTTGTTCCCGGGGCGGGCCGGCACCACCCGGCTCTCCTCGGGGATGAGGTCGCCCGCCGTCTCACGCCCCTTGGCGTCCACCGCGATGCGCCGCTTGCCGTCGACGCCGCGCAGCTCCCGCTCCCAGCGCTTCTCCAGGCCGCGCCGGCCCACGTAGTCGCCCAGCAGGTAGGGGCCCTGCGGGCTGCCGGCGCTCTGCAGCGCCTCGTTGAGCTTCTTCTGCTCGTCGGGGCCCACCTCGTTCATGTAGCCGATGAGGTGGCCGCCCAGCGCGCCGTAGCGGTAGTTGCGGTGCGGCACCGGCTGGACGTCCACGCCGGGCAGGTCCATGGCGTCGGCCTCCAGCACGTCCAGCTCCTCGCGCCGCACGTCCACCTTGACGGTGAAGGGGCGGAACCGCTCCATCTGGCGCGCCCCCCGGAGCTGCGCCTGGGCGCGGTCCACCTCCTCCGGCGAGAGGGAGAGGAGCGCCGCCAGCCGCGGCAGCAGCTCCTCGCACTGCTTGCCGCAGAAGTACGGCGTCAGGGTCACGTCGTAGCTGGGGCGCGAGTCCACCAGCACCAGGCCGCGCCGGTCCAGCACCTGGCCGCGGTCGGCGGGCACCCGCAGCTCCTTGACGAAGTTCTCGTCCGCCTTCCCCTTGAACTCGTCGCCGCGCAGGACCTGGAGCTGGTAGAGCCGCCCCAGCAGCACCAGGAAGACCACCACGATGGTGGCGGTGGCCGCCATGAGGCGGGGGCGCAGCTCTCGCTGCAGGGCTTCGGGGCTGGTGGAGGGGAGGAGCGCCATGGCCGCGTCAGCCGATGAGGTCGGGCGCCTCGGCGCCCAGCAGGCCGTCGAGGCGGCGCAGCGCGAGCTGCACCAGGGGGGCGGCCAGGCCGGTGAGCAGGGCCTCCACCGCCAGGCGCGCGCCCAGCGCCCCCCAGGCCGGCTGGGCCTCCGGCGGCGCCGCCACCCGCTGCAGCGCCACGGCGCCCAGGGAGAGGCCGAGCGCCGCCGCCGCCGAGAGGAGGGCGAAGCCGCGCCGCCCGCGCACGTCCACGGCGGCGCCCACCAGCCGGACGCCCAGGAAGACCGCCACCGCCAGGGAGGTCATGAGCCCCTTGGGCGTGGCCCAGGTCAGGTCGAGCACGTAGCCGACCGCCGCCGCGCCCACCGCCCCCTCCGCGCTGCCGGCCGTCAGGGCCAGGTGGACCAGCGGCGGCGCGAGCAGGCAGAGCGAGAAGGCGCCGCCCCCGAGGTGGCGCAGCAGCGCGGCCTGGAGCGCGGCCAGGAGCAGCGCCAGCCCGGCGTAGGCGAGCGGCTTCATGGCCCCACGCCCGGCCCGCCCGCCGCGGGCAGCAGGGAGGGATCGCGCGCGCCGGAGGTGATGACCAGCACCTCCTCGAGCCGCGTCGGGTCCACCGCCGGCACCACCGAGCCCTCCAGGAAGAGGCCGTGCGCGGCGCGCTGCAGCCGGGTGGCGTGCCCCACCGGCAGCCCGGGCGGGAAGGTGGCGTCGGTGCCGGAGGTGACGAGCAGATCCCCCTCGATGACGTCCTCGCTGCGCAGGGCGTAGTCGAGCCGGCACAGGTCGGGGCGCCCCAGCCCCCGCACGTTGGCCCGGGCGCGGGTCCGGTCCACCCGCACCGCGATGGAGCTGTTGCGGTCGATGGCCAGCAGCACGTCGGCGCTGCGGCCGGCGGTGGCGTGGATGCGCCCCACCACGCCCTCGGCCACCACCACCGGCATGTCGCGCGCCAGGCCGTCGTCGGCCCCCTTGTCGATGGTGACGAGCTGCAGCCCGGCCGGCGCCAGCCGCACGCCGATGACGCGCGCGCCCAGGTAGGCGCGGCGCGGCTCGGACTCGGACAGCGCGATGAGGCGGCGCAGCCGCTCGTTCTCGGCCCGCTGCTGCTGGAGCTCCTGCGCCGCCAGCTGGAGCCGGCGGTTCTCGGCGGAGAGCGCGGCGGCCCGCTCGTGCGCCCCCCGCAGCGCCACGTAGCCGGACCAGCCCTCCATCGTCCCGGTCACCGCGGCGCCCACCAGCTTCTCCAGCGGCGCCGTGACGGCCAGGAGCACCCGGTCGACGGGCGAAAGCTCCGCCGGCCGCTTCGCGTGGGCGAAGTAGACGGCGAGCGGGACGAGGAGCAGGACCGCGACGAGGAGCAGCTCGCGGTACCGCTTGAGCAAGGCCAGCACCAGAACTCCTGCAGGGGCAAAATCCCTTGCATTTTAGCGACTGTTGGCTACGTTGTTCAACCTCTTGGCGCCCCTGGGCGCCGTTTCTTTCACCACCGCCTCGGCGGAGGAGTCGAAGGGCCCATGCTGGACAAACTCAGAGCGAACAAGGGCGGCATCATCACCTATGTCTTCCTGTTCGCCATCATCATCGTCTTCGTCGTCTCCTTCGGCCCGGGCTCCTTCGACAAGGGGTGCAACTCCAGCCAGGGGACGGGCTGGGCGGCCCGGGTGAACGGCGAGGAGATCCCGGTCTCCGCCTTCCAGCGCGCCTACGCCAACCTCTTCAACAGCTACCAGCGCCAGATCCCTTCCTTCACCCGCGAGCTGGCGGAGCAGATGGGCTTCTCCGCCATGGCGATGAACCAGCTGGTGGAGCAGAACCTGCTGGTGCAGGAGGCCCGGAGGGAGGGGCTGGTCATCTCCGACGCCGAGCTGGCGGAGGCCATCGTCGAGGAGCCCGGCTTCAAGGGGGCCGACGGCCGCTTCGACAAGGAGGGCTACCTGCGCTGGGTGGAGGCCACCTACGGCTCGGCCAGCCAGTTCGAGCGCACCTTCCGCGACCAGCTCCTGGCGCAGCGGCTGCTGGCCGGGCTCCGCGAGACCGTCAAGGTCTCGGAGGCCGAGGTCAGGGCGGCCTGGGCCACCGAGCACGACAAGGTGACCCTCTCCTTCGTGCGCTTCCCCCTGGCGGCCGCCGAGGCCGAGGTGAAGAAGCCCACCGCCGCCGACGTGGCGGCCTTCGTGGCCAAGGACGGCGCCCGCCTGGAGCAGGCCTGGAAGGACGGCGCCGCCCGCTTCGACCAGCCCAGGAAGGTGCGGGCCCGCCACATCCTGGTGAAGGTGGCGCCCGGCGCCACCCCCGCCGCCGACGAGGCGGCCAAGAAGAAGCTGGAGGCCCTGGCGGCCCGCATCGCCAAGGGCGAGGACTTCGGCAAGGTGGCGGCCGAGGCCTCGGAGGACGAGGGCACCCGCTCGCGCGGCGGCGATCTCGGGTTCGTCTCGGAGGGCGTGGTCGAGAAGCCCTTCGCCGACGCCGCCTTCGCCCTGCAGCAGGGGCAGGTCTCCGGCCCGGTCCGCACCTCGGCGGGCTGGCACCTCATCCGCGCCGACCAGGTCGTCCCGGCCAAGAAGGTGCCGCTCGAGGAGGCCCGCGCCATCCTGGCCCCGGAGCTGATCCTGAAGGACCGCGCCGCCGCGCTCGCCGACGCCCGGGCCGCCGCCGCGCTGGCCGCCGTGAAGGCCGGCAAGAAGCTGTCCGACCTCTTCCCCACGGCCGAGGCCGCCAAGGCCGCCAGGCGGGAGCCGGTCAAGCTCGGAGCGCTGGTGCTGGCCGCCGAGTCGACCGGCCCGTTCAGCGAGCAGGGGCCCTTCGTCCCCAAGATCGGCGCCGCGCCCGACCTGGCCGCCGCCGCCATGGTCACGCCGGCCGGGCAGCCGCTCCCCAAGGTCTACCAGACGCCGCAGGGGCCGGTGGTGGCGGTGGTGGAGGCCCGGGAGAGGCCGGACCCGGCCCGCTACGCCTCGCAGCGCGCGCAGGTCGAGCAGCAGCTCCTGGGGCGCAAGGAGTCGCAGGTGCAGCAGGCCTGGCTCAAGCAGCTCCGCGCGGCGGCCGACGTGAAGATCAACCCGGCCGTGCAGGGCGGCGCTCCCGTCGACGAGGGGTAGGCGCCGCTCGCCGGCCGAGACGCCGGGCCATGACCCCGCCGGTCCTCACCCTGGCCTCGCAGAGCCCGCGCCGCCGGGAGCTCCTCGGCGCGCTCGGCCTCGCCCTGGAGATCCGCCCGGCCCACGCCGACGAGACCCCGCGCGCCGGCGAGGCGCCGGAGGCCTACGCCCGCCGGGTGGCGCGCGAGAAGGCCCGGGCCGTGGGCGGCGACTTCGTGCTGGCCGCCGACACCACGGTGGCGGTGGACGGCCAGATCCTGGGCAAGCCGGGCGACGACGCCGACGCGGCGCGCATGCTGCGGCTGCTCTCCGGGCGCACCCACGAGGTGATCTCGGCCGTCTGCGTCCGCCGCCCCGCCGTGCGGCTGGAGTTCGACGCCTTCACCAGCACCCGCGTCGAGGTGGCGCCGCTCGACGAGGGGCTCATCGCCTGGTACGTCGCCAGCGGCGAGCCGCGCGACAAGGCGGGCGCCTACGCCGTCCAGGGGCTCTTCGGCGCCTTCGTCCGGGCCGTCGCCGGCAGCGTCAGCGGCGTCATCGGGCTGCCGCTCGACGAGACGCTGGCGCTCCTGCGCCGCGCCGGCTACCCGCTGCCCTGGGAGGCGCGGTGAGCATCGCCGCCGCCCTGGCGGAGGTGACGGCCCGGCTGCCGCCCGGGGTCACCCTCATCGCCGTCTCCAAGACGCAGCCGGTCGAGGCCATCCGCGAGGCGTACGCCGCCGGCCAGCGCCACTTCGGCGAGAACTACGTCCAGGAGTGGCGGCCCAAGGCCGAGGCGCTGGCCGATCTGCCGGGGCTCGTGTGGCACTTCATCGGCGGCCTGCAGACCAACAAGGCGAGGTTCCTGGCCGGCCGGGTGGCCTGGGTCCACACGGTGGACCGGATCGAGCTGGCCCGCGAGCTGTCGCGCCGCTGCGTCGCCGCCGGCGCCGGCCTGCGGGTGCTGCTGGAGGTCAACCTGGGCGGCGAGGCGCAGAAGGGCGGCTGCGCCTTCTCGGCGGCGCCGGCGCTCGCCGAGGCGGTGCGCGCCCTCCCCGCCCTCGAGCTCGTCGGCCTCACCTGCATCCCCCCGCCCGACCAGGAGCCGCGCCCGCACTTCCGGGCGCTGCGGGCCCTGCGCGATCGCCTCGGCCTGGCCGAGCTCTCGATGGGGATGAGCGCCGACTGGCCGGCGGCGGTCGAGGAGGGGGCCACCTTCGTGAGGTTGGGCACCGCCATCTTCGGCGCGCGGCCGGTCAGAGCAGCCGGAGCTTGAGCCGCCCGGAGTCGGTCACCCGCACCAGGAACTCGGCGCCGCAGTAGTAGCAGCGGATCTCGTCGCCCTGGCCGAACTTGTCGTCGTACGGGTTGTTGGCGTTGCACTCGGGGCAGTCGAAGTCCCCGAAGCGGCGATCCGAGCCCTCCGAGGAGGCGTCCTTGTCGTCGTCGTCGTCCTCGAACCCTTGATCGACCGGCATGCGGCGCCTCCGCGCGGCCCGGACGGCCGCCTGCGCCTGCCAGCCTAGTCCATCTCCCGCGCGGGCGCCCCTCGGCGCCAGGGCCCGAGCCGCCCGGAGCTCCGGTGGACGGCGGCCGCGGGCGGAGGCATCCTCTCTCCCCGTGCTCGCCCCCCTCCTCGCCCTGCTCCTCGCGGCGCCGCCGGCCCCGGCCGCCTGCGCGCTGCCGCCGCTGGCCGGGCCGCCCCCCTTCGGCCCGGGGGAGGTGCTCTCGATGGAGCTCGGCCTCCTCGGCGCGGTCCGCGTGGGCGAGCTCCAGTTCTCGGTGGAGCGCTCCGCCGGGGCGGGCCAGCTGCTCACGCTCGCCGGCCGGGCCCGGAACACCGCCCGCTTCGGCCCGCTGCAGCGGCTGGTGGCGGTCGGGCTCTCCTGGGTGGACGCGCGGACGCTGCGGCCGGAGCGGTACCGCGAGGAGTCCGACGAGGACGGCCACCGCCACGTCAGCGACACGCGCCTCTCGCCGCCAGGCCCCCAGGTCGTCATGGCGCTCACCGACGACGGGCGCGCCGGGCGGGTCACCTACCAGCGGCAGGGCGCGGCCCTCGACGCCGTCTCGGCGCTCTACTACCTGCGCGCGGCGCGGCTGGCCCCGGGCGACCGGTTCTGCTTCGACATGGTGGGCAACGGCAAGTACTGGCGCGTCGAGGGGCGGGTGGCGCCCGCCCCGGAGCAGGTCGAGGTGCCGGCCGGCCGCTTCCAGGCGCTGCGGCTCGAGGCCACGGCGCGGCGGGCCGACGGCCAGGGGAAGCCCCGGCCGCTCTGGGTCTGGCTCGGCGCCGACCGGCGCCGGCTGCCGGTGGCCGCCGTCACCGAGGTGGACCTGGGGCCGGTGTCGGCCAAGCTCGTCGAGGTGCGCGGGGCGCGCGCGCCCTGACGGCCGCTACATCCGCGCGGCCACCTGGGCCAGGCGCCGGCGCACGTTGGCCAGCACCTCGGCCAGGTACTCGATCTGGTCGAAGGGGCCCCCGCCGAGCGCCAGGGCGAGCAGCTTCTGCTGCGACACGTCGGGATCGCCCAGCTCCTCCTCGATGCGGGCCACGTAGCCCGAGATGCCCCCGAGCGCCTGGCCGGCCTCCCTGAGGTCGTCGGAGAGGAAGTCGAGCACCACGTGCTCGCGCGCGGTCTTGCCGGAGAGCCGGCGGCGCAGCGCCTCGACCGCGTCGCCCGGCCGCGGCGCCGGCCCCGCGGCCACCCGCGCCGGCGCCGCCCGCTCCACCACCGCCACGCCCGCCCGGATCGCCTTCGCCGTCATCACGTCCTCCGCTCCGCCCGTGCCGTCCTGCGCCGCGCCACCGCCGCGATGGCGGCCTCGATGCGCGCCCCCGGCTGCCCTTCGTCCACCAGTTCCCGCACCTCTCGCAGCGCCTGCGCCAGGGCCTCGTCCCCGTCGAGGCCGCGCGCCGCGCAGAGCGATCGCGCCAGCGCTCCCACCCGCTGGCCGCCTGGCGGCTCCCCGGCCGCCCGCCGCTCCGCCGGCGCGGCGGTCGACGGGGCCG
>JAJYAW010000115.1 GCA_021779335.1 Myxococcales bacterium
GCGGCGCCGGCGCCTTGGCGGCGGGCCGGGCGGCGAGGTCGTGCTCGCCCGAGGGCTCGAGCTGGAAGTCGTCCCAGTGCTCGTCCCGCGCGGCGGGCCGGTCCGGCAGCAGCTCGCCGGGGCTGATCTGGCGGGAGACGGAGGGCGGCGCCGGCGGCGCGGCGGGCGGCCGGCCGGCGGCGAGCCGGTCCGGCACCGGCAGCTCCGGCACCGGGAGGTTCGGGTCGTCGTCGAAGAGCGGGAGCGCCGTGCCGCAGGTCGCGCAGCGGGCGCGCTTGTCCTTGGGGCGCGGCACGGTGGTGCCGCAGCGGACGCAGCTGACGGTCGGGTTCATGGTGGAGATCGGGCACCCATCCTACACCCCGCCGGGGTTCGGACCAAGATTGCTGCAGCCGGCGCTCCAACCCGCAGGGGTGCGCCAAAGCACCGCCGGAGAGGTGCGTCGTCCAGGGGCTATCCTTCCGGGTGACAAGAAATTCGCCTCTCGCGCGACGCGCGAGGGGCGCGCGGGTGAGCCACCGTCCGAGGGAGGGGCCATGGCCAACAGCGCTCCAGACCGACGTGGCGAGGGACCCGTGACGCGCCTGGCGCGCGCCGCGGCGCGCGACCTCGCGGCGGACGTCGGCTTCGAGATCCCGTGGCGGGAGCGGCTCTCCACCCGGCTGCTCGGCTTCGTGGGCCTGGCGGTGCTCGGCGTCATCGCAGCCCTCTTCGCGGCCGAGCTCGGCGTGGAGCGCCAGCTGCTGGCCCAGGCCACCGCCGAGTCGGAGCTGCTCTCCGACACGGTGCGGCTCGCGCTCCACCGCACCATGCTGCAGGACCGCCGGGCCGACGCCTACCAGATCATGGAGGACGTGGCGCGGCAGCCCGGCATCGACCGGCTCCGGCTCATCGACGGCACCGGGCGCATCGCCTTCTCCACCGCGCCGGGCGAGGTCGGGCAGGTGGTGCCGCGGGCCGACGCCGCCTGCGCCCCCTGCCACGCCGGAGGCCAGCCGCTGCGGCAGCTCGCCGAGTCCGGCCGCAGCCGCCTCCACCAGGGGCGCGGCGGGCGGGTGGTCGGGGTGGTCACGCCCCTCTACAACGAGACGGCCTGCGCCGCCGCGGCCTGCCACGCCCACGGCGAGGGGCGCGCCGTGCTCGGCCTGCTCGACGTGGAGCTGTCCACCGCCCGGCTCGACGCGGCCACCGCGGCCTTCCGCTGGAAGGCGCTGGGCGCGTCGGCGCTGGCCGCCATGCTGCTCGGGCTGGCCTTCTGGGGCTTCACCCGGCGTCACGTGGTGCGGCCGGTGGGCGCGCTGGTGGCGGCCGCCCACCGGGTGGGGCGCGAGGACCTCGAGGCCGAGGTGCCGGAGACCTTCGAGGGCGAGCTGGGGCTGCTGGCCGGCGCCTTCAACGCCATGACCCGGTCGCTGCGGGCGGCCCGGGCCGACCTGCAGGCGCTGCTGGACCGGCTGGAGCAGCGGGTGGCCGAGCGGACCGACCAGCTGGCCGCCACGCGCGACGACCTGGTGCGGAGCGAGAAGCTGGCGTCGCTGGGGAAGCTCTCGGCGGCCATCGCCCACGAGATCAACAACCCCATCTCCGGCATCATGACCTTCGCCCGGCTCATCGCGCGCACCCTGGAGCAGGGGGCGCCGGACGACGCCACCCGCCGCACCATGCTGCGCAACCTGCGGCTGGTGGAGCGCGAGAGCGAGCGCTGCAGCGACGTGGTGCGCAACCTGCTCGACTTCGCGCACGAGCGGCCGCTGGCGGTGGCCGAGCTCTCGCCCGACGCGGTGGTGGAGGACGCCCTGCAGCTCGTGCACAGCCAGCTCCAGCTCCAGGGGGTGGTGCTGACGCGCCGCCTGGGCGGGCCGCCGCGCACGCTGGGCGACTTCGGGCTGCTGCGCCAGGCCTGCGTCAACGTCCTCATGAACGCCTGCGAGGCCATGCCCTTCGAGGGGAGGCTGGTGGTGGAGACGGCGCTGGTGGAGGAGGGGCGCGAGGTCGAGCTGTCCTTCCAGGACTCCGGCCCGGGCATCCCCAGGGAGCGCCTGGCCCGGGTCTTCGACCCGTTCTTCAGCACCAAGGCGGGCGGCGCCGGCCTGGGCCTCTCGGTGGTGCACGGCATCGTCCAGCAGCACGGCGGCCGCGTCCTCATCGAGAGCGAGCCGGGCCGCGGCACCCGGGTGGCGCTGCGCCTGCCGGTGCGCCGCCGCGAGGAGCCCCCGCCGGGCGCGGCCGGGTGACGGGGATGAATGGAGCCCATCTTCGTATGGTGGATCGGTGAGCGGGCGCCGGAGGAGGCGGTGATGGCGCAGGTGCGCCGCCGCCTGGCCGACGCCTTCGGCCGCCAGGCCCTGCCCTGGGAGGCGCCGGCGCGGCCGCACGGCACGCTCGACCCGGCGCGGCGGCAGCACGCCTCCGGCACGATGCTGCGCTGGCTCCTCGAGGCCGGCCCGGCCGAGGGCAAGGTGCTGGGCGTCACCGACCAGGACCTGTTCATCCCCATCCTCACCTACGTCTTCGGCGAGGCCCAGCTCGGCGGCAAGGCGGCGGTCTGCTCGACGGCGCGCCTGGCCGAGGGGGTGGAGCTGGTCGGCCGCGGCCTGCTCGCCGAGCGGCTCGCCAAGGAGGCGGTCCACGAGGTGGGCCACGCCTTCGGCCTGCACCACTGCGACACCCCCGCCTGCGTCATGGGCCGGTCGGCCGGCCTGCGCGGCGTGGACGAGAAGTCCCATCTGCTCTGCAACGTCTGCCGGCAGCGGCTTCACCAGCCGCCGGCGAGGAGAGTCCCATGAGCGCCGAGCGCACCTCCATCCTGGTGGTGGACGACGAGGAGATCGTCCGCGAGTCGCTGGGCGGCTGGCTGGAGAAGGACGGCTACCAGGTGGAGTCGGTGGCCGACGGCCCGGCCGCGGTGGCCCGGCTGCGCGCCCGCCCCTGGTCGATCCTGGTGTGCGACCTGAAGATGCCCGGCATGGACGGGCTCCAGGTGCTGGAGGCGGCCAGGCAGCTGCAGCCGGACCTGGCGGTGGTGATCATGACGGCCTACGCCACGGTCGACACCGCGGTGGCGGCCATGAAGCTCGGGGCCTACGACTACCTGATGAAGCCGTTCGACCCCGAGGAGCTGTCGCTCATGATGCAGAAGATCGTGGCGCAGCAGGGCCTGGTGCGGGAGAACGCCGTGCTGCGGCAGGCGCTGGAGAAGCAGTACGGCTTCCGCGATCTCTACTCCAAGAGCCCGGGCATGCAGGCGGTCTTCGAGCTGGCCCGCTCGGCGGCCCGCAGCAGCTCCACCATCCTCATCCTGGGGGAGTCGGGCACCGGCAAGGAGGTGCTGGCCCGCGCCGTCCACGCCGAGAGCCCCCGCGCCGCCGCCCCCTTCGTGGAGGTCTCCTGCGCCGCGCTCACCGAGAGCCTCCTCGAGTCGGAGCTCTTCGGCCACGAGCGGGGCTCCTTCACCGGCGCCACGGCACGGCGCAAGGGCAAGTTCGAGGCCGCCAACGGCGGCACGCTCTTCCTCGACGAGGTGGGCGACGTCGGCCCGAAGCTGCAGCTCGACCTGCTGCGCGTGCTCCAGGAGCGCCGCTTCCAGCGCATCGGCGGCAACGAGACCATCGAGGTGGACGTCCGCATCATCGCCGCCACCAACAAGGACCTGAAGAAGGCCGTGGCCTCGGGCGCCTTCCGCGAGGACCTCTTCTACCGGCTCAACGTCATCCCCATCACGCTGCCGCCGCTGCGCGAGCGCAGGGAGGACATCCCGCTGCTGACCGACCGCTTCCTGGAGCGGCTCTCGGTCGAGCTCAAGAAGCCGGTCGAGGGGCTGACCTCGGAGGCCATGGAGGCGCTCCTGGCGCAGCCCTGGCGCGGCAACGTGCGCGAGCTGCGCAACGTCCTCGAGCGGGGCGCGGTGGTGGCGCGCACCCCGGTCATCCAGCTCGCGGACCTGGGGCTGCCGCCGCCCGGCGCGCCGCCGCCGCCGGCCGCCGGCTCGCCCGGGGGCGGCCCGCTCCCCTCGCTCGACGAGGTGGAGAAGCGGCACATCGCCGCCGTGCTGGCCTCCACGGGCGGCAACGTGAGCGCCTCCGCCCGCGTGCTCGGCATCGACCGGGTCACGCTCTACAACAAGATCCGCAAGTACTCGCTGCGCCGCGACGGCGAGCCCGAGGAGGCGGCCGGGACCACCGGCCACCAGGGCTGAGGGCGGCCGGCGGCCGCACCCCTCAGCGGATCGAGCGCCCGGCCCTGGCAGGCCGGGCGTCGTCGTTCTCACCGGCCGGTGCCGGCCGCAGAGGCGACGCTGCAGTCCTCCACCTGCGCCACCACGCCACGCCGTTGAGGGGTGTCGAGAACCTCCACGCCACGCCGCCCGTCGCCGGACCGCGCGCGGGCGCGCGATCGCCAGGAGCGCCCTGGATCCGGGCGCTTGGCGGCCGGGCGGCGTCGGATGGCCGGTGGCCTCATCCTCGCAAGTGCTCGGGTGCGGAGGCTGGAATGACCTGCCCGTACCTGAAAGAGGTCGCGATGGTCTTCTGCCGGGCCTGCCCGGTGAAGAAGCTCGTCCCGATCGATCACGTCACCACCGCCAGCCGCTGCGAGGGGGAGGCCTTCAAGAGCTGCCCGCTCTTCCAGGAGGCGCTGGCACGCATGGGACAGGCGGCGCTGGGGGACGACGCCCCGGCGCTGGCCAGGCCAGGAGGGAAATCATGAGGCTCACGCGACGCAGCTTCATCCGGGTGGCCGGGGTCACCGCCGGCGGCACGCTGGCGCTGTCCGCCCAGGCGCGCCAGGGCTCCACCGCCGACGACGACCGCCTGCCCGGGGTCCTCGTCGACACCACGCGCTGCGTGGGGTGCCGCGGCTGCGAGGCGGCCTGCGCCGAGGCCAACGACCTGCCGGCGCCGCCGGAGGGCGACCTCGCGAAGCTGGGGCGCCGCGACACGACCACCCGGGCCTTCACGGTGATCAACCGGACCGACGCGCCCGGCGGCGGCGACCGCTTCGGCAAGAAGCAGTGCATGCACTGCCTGGCGCCGGCCTGCGCCTCGGCCTGCCCGGTGCGGGCGCTCAACAAGCTGCCCACCGGCCCGGTCACCTACGACCCCTCCAAGTGCATGGGGTGCCGCTACTGCATGGTGGCCTGCCCCTTCGACGTGCCGCGCTACGAGTACGAGGCGCTGGCGCCGCGGGTGCGCAAGTGCACCTTCTGCGCCCCGCGCCAGGCCAGGGGGCTGCCCCCGGCCTGCGTCGAGGCCTGCCCGAGCGGGGCGCTCACCTTCGGCCGCCGCCACGAGCTGCTGGAGGAGGCCAAGCGGCGCATCTACGGCGAGCCCGACCGGTACGTGCACCGGGTCTACGGCGAGCACGAGGCGGGCGGGACGAGCTTCCTCTACGTCTCCGACGTCCCGTTCGAGCAGGTCGGCCTGCAGGCCGGCGTCCCCGAGAAGCCCTACCCGGAGCTGGTGGCCGGCGCGCTGGGCGCCCCGCCGCTCGTCATGACGCTCTGGCCGCCGCTGCTGATGGGGCTCTACGCCTTCTCCAAGCGGCGCGACGAGGTCGAGAGGCGCGAAGCCGACGGCAAGGAGGAGCACCATGGATAGCGCACGCACCGCCGCCCTCGAGCAGCCGTCCTTCTTCCGCGAGAAGATCCTGCTCGGCATGAGCCTGCCGGACTACCTCCGCTCGCTCCTCACCCCGTGGAACGCCGTGGCCGCCGTCATCCTGGCCATCGGCGTGCCCTGCCTGATCTACCGGTTCGCGGCCGGCCTGGGCGCCAGCACCAACCTGTCGCAGGCCTACCCCTGGGGGCTCTGGATCGGCTTCGACATGATGACCGGCGTGGTGCTGGCGGCCGGGGGCTTCACCATCGGCGCCTCGGTGCAGCTCCTCGGCCTCAAGGAGTTCCACGCCATCGAGCGCCCCGCCATCCTCACCGCCTTCGTCGGGTACGTCATGGCGGTGGTGGGGCTGCTGGCCGACCTGGGGCGCCCCTGGAACATCGTCATGGCCGTGGTGAACGCCGGCTCGGCCTCGGCCCTCTTCGAGATCGCCTGGTGCGTCATGTGCTACACGACGGTGCTGCTGCTCGAGTTCACCGTGCCGTTCTTCGAGTGGCTCGGCTGGCGCCGCATCCACACGGTGATGAAGAAGGCGCTGCTGGCCCTGACGGTGCTGTCGGTCATGTTCTCGACGATGCACCAGTCGGCCCTCGGGTCCCTCTTCCTGCTGGCCCCCACCAAGCTCCACCCGCTCTGGTACTCCCCGTTCATCTTCATCTTCTTCTTCATCAGCGCCATCCTGGCCGGCATCTCCATGGTCATCGTGGAGTGCGCCATCTCGCACAAGGTCTTCGCGCGGCGCCTCGAGGGCCAGCCCCACGTCGACGCCGACCGGCTCACCATCGGCCTGGGCAAGGCCGGGGCCATCGTGGCCTTCGCCTACTTCTTCCTGAAGATGCAGGGGGTGGTGGACGGGCACGCCTGGGGCTACCTGCTGACCGGCTACGGGGCGCTCTTCCTGGTCGAGACGGTGGGGTTCGTGCTGGTCCCCTCGCTGCTCTACGCCTATGGCGCGAGGCACGAGAAGGTGAGGCTCGTCAAGCTCGCCGCCGCCATGACCATCGCCGGCATCGTCTTCAACCGGCTCAACGTCTCCGTCTTCGCCTTCAACTGGCAGAACCCGGCGCGGTACTGGCCCAGCTGGATGGAGGTCTCCGTCTCGCTGGCGCTGGTGACGGTGGGCGTGCTGGCCTTCCGCTGGATCGTCAACCGCATGCCCATCCTCTTCGAGGATCCGGCCTTCTCGAACCACGAGTGAAGGGAGCAGCCATGACCACGCAGGACTTCCTCAGCCTCTACGACGCCAAGGTCGCCGAGTACCTCCTGGCCGTCAGCTACCTGCTGCTCTTCGTCCCCATGTGGCGCTACGTCCACGCGGCCCGCGCCGAGGCCGCGGCCACGGTCATGGTCGCGGCCGGCGCGGCGGCCGGCGTGGCCCCGCGGGCGGCGACGGCCGCCGTCACCTCGCAGGGCTGGTTCCAGGCGCCCGAGGGCGTGGCGCTCCACCCCGGCCACGCCTGGGCCCGCGTCGAGCCGGACGGGCTGGTCACGGTGGGGATGGACGACTTCGCGCAGCGGCTCGTCGACCCCAGCAGGCTGGTGCTGCCCAGGGCGGGCGACCAGGTCCTCCAGGGGCAGCCGGCCTTCGCGGTGGGCGACCAGGTGGCGACGGTCGCCATGCTCGCCCCGGTGGGCGGCGAGGTGGTGGCGGTCAACGCCGGCGCGGCGGAGCAGCCGGGGCGGCTGCGCGACCCCTACGGCGCGGGCTGGCTCTTCAAGGTGAAGGTCCCCGACCTGGCCGCGCAGGGGAAGCGGCTCCTCTCGGGCGAGGTGGCGCGCCAGTACCTGGAGCGGGCCGCCGGGGCGCTGGCCCTGCGGCTCGAGCCGGAGCTGGGACACGTCATGCAGGACGGCGGCACGCCCATCCACGGCATCGCCCGCGCGCTGGCGGGCGACGCCTGGACCGGCATGGCGCGCCACTTCTTCCTCACCGACGGGGGCGAGTCATGACCGGCCGGAGCGTGCGGGCGGCGGTGGCGACGGCGCTGCTGGCGCTGGCGGGTGCGGCGGGGGCCGACCTGCCGCAGGGGAAGGACAGCCCGGGGCAGGTGGTGTTCCGGCACGAGAGCCACGTCGACGCGGCCAAGCCGAGCTGCTTGGGGTGCCACCCGCGCCGCTTCTCCATCCTGGGGCGGTCGGGCGAGGCACCCCGGGGGGCGTTGACCCACGCCGCCATGGAGAAGGGGCACGGCTGCGGCGGCTGCCACGGCCAGGAGGCCTTCGGCTTCGACGAGTGCGGCAACTGCCACGCGGGCCAGTAGGCGCGCTACCCGCGCCCGGCCTGCGACCTGGCCCGGCGCACCTCGGCCGCCGTCTCGTCGAGCGGGCCGTCGCCGGCGGTGGGCGCCCCCGGCGCCGCCGGCCCCTC
>JAJYAW010000116.1 GCA_021779335.1 Myxococcales bacterium
GTGTTCTACAACCAGCAGCGGCGTCACTCGGCCATCGGTTACGTCAGCCCGGCCGAGTTCGAGAGGGCAGCAAGGTTGCGGTCAGCGGCATAGCCAACCTGTCCACCGAACCGGATCAAGCCCAGTAGTAGTCGGCGGCGATTCGCGCGTTGGCAGCCATCTTTGCCCCTCGGTGGCGTGGATCTGTGCCGCCACGCCACTGCAGCTCGTTCCGGGTACCTGGTTCTGCCTGTAGCTGGCGGCCTTCGTCTCGCCCTCGCTCCCAGGCATCCCACTCACCCACTACTGATAGTCACTACTGGTATCAGGGTAGAGATCGATACAAGGTCGCCATGAGGGCGCCTGGAACCAGTTCGCGCGCACCTGCCCGGTCGAACTCAAGGCAAGTGCTTCTCACCACCAGCTGACCCGACCCACCTTGCACTTGCCGCCCCGGCGGCAACGGAAGCTCGGACAACCCACGTTGATATCCGGGTCCGGAGCTTTCGCCACGTAGTGCTCCCACCCCCTGCCAGAGTCGAAGCGCTCGACCTTGGGCCTGCCGACACGCCGGTCCGCCCTTGTAATGCGCTGCTCGATGTCCGCAACGGAGAGGTTGACGTCGAGGGGTAGGGCCACGACGGCGTGGAGGTGGTGGCCGTTGGAGTCCGGCTCGACCCCCCAGACCGTCCAGATGTGGACCCCGAGCTCCCGCGCGAGCCTCCGAACGAAGGTCCGGTGAACGTTCGCCGGCACCTCCACTGACACGCTCACCGCGAAGGTGAACGTGATCGCGTGGGTCCACGCGGCCTGCCTGTCCGCGAAGTCCGCCCAGGCAGTTCGTAGTGGGCAGCGGACGACTGGCCGGTCGAGTGGCACCTTCATCTGGCGTAGGCCTACGTCCCGGAGACCGCCCCGACGCGCGTCTCTGCCGCGTGAGCGTGGAGGAGGTTCAGGCAGGCCCGGAGCTGGGCGGCGTTGGCCTCGCAGATCTCCACCACGTCGCAGTCGGAGACCGAGTAGCCCATGCGGTCACGAGCGCGGAGCAGGAAGTTCACCGCCTCCTCCATCGTGGGATTGTTCAACTGGATGCTGGTGAGCCGCTGCACCAAGGGCGGCTCGACCTGATTGGCGAACGGGGTCAGGAGCAGGACGACGAGGTTCGCGGAGTCATCCTCGACCCAGGTGAGCAGCTGGTCGCTCAACTTGGTCTTGGCCCTGTGAAACTCGTCGAGGATGAGCACGTGCGGGACCGCCGATGCGTAGAGGGAGTCCATCAGGTCGGTCTTGAGCTGGGCGTCGGAGTAGTCGGCGCAGTTGCGAACCGAGATCCCCCTTCCCCAGCTGCTCGTGCCGCGCGGCGTGTAGTGGCAAGAGTCGCAGAGGCCGCAGGGGTCACCTGCCTCCGGCCTCTCGCAGACAATCGCGCGAGCCACCAACCGCGCCAGCGAGGTCTTGCCGCTGCCATATGGTCCAGTGATCAGCAGGCCAGGCCGGATGCTGGCGGACAGCAGCCCCTGCACCAGCCGCGTGGCCCGGGCGTTGCCTACGAATTCCGAGAAGCGAGTGGGCCTCATGACTTCGAAGATGGAGCTGGTGGACGTCACACTTCCCCCTTGGCCGACTGGCGAGCCGAGTCGAGATCGATCCGGTAGGCGACCCGCTGCACCCGCGGGCCGTGCTTGTCGAACGGGACGAACCGCCGGCCGACGTCGATGACCTGGCGGTCGGTGGCGAGCCGGTACCTCTTGAGGCGCTCACCGAGGTCCCGAGGGGAGAGCGGGCGGTCCAGTTCCCCCGACTGGTTCACGGAGGCCAGCAGGTCGCTCGCCAGGTGCCAGTCGCCGTGGCCGCCCCAGGAGTAGACCGGCGGGCTCTCGTCCTCGAGCGGGATGGCGAACCGGACGACGGCACGTGCCAATGCACCGCGCTCCCCCTGCACCCGCTGGTCCGTGCGCCGCTTGCCTGCGAGGGCCTTGAGGTTGTCGGTGAGCGCGGCGCGCAGACCAGCCTGGGTCCCCGGCGACTGGTCCACGACCTGCGCTACCGCGAGCAGCGGCGCCGCGAGGTCGAGCTCACGGTGGGACAGACCGTCCACCCGGTCCACAGCGAGGTAGGCCTGCTCGACCTGGCGAGCATGGGTGAGCCCGAAGACGTGCAGGGCGTCGCGCAGCCGGGACATCTCGGTCGCCGCCGACATGGCGGTGTACCTCTCCACCTGCCCAGCGCTCGGGCCGAGCTCGATGATGATGGCCCGGGATGCCAGGGCGGCGTCCGGGAGCGGGTCGTTGGTCAGCAGCACCTTGGGACCGAAGCACCGCCGCTCGACCGGGACGTCGCCCTCGCAGACGGTCACCGTTCCCGACCGGCGGTAGCCCGCCCTCATGATGTTGATCCACGTCTTGTCGCCCGCACCCTGCTCATCGAGGATGAGGGTCCCGGTAGTCGAGTGGAGGAGGCGGTGGATGGCGGCGGTCGTGATGGAAACCGCCTGCCGCGCGCTGAAGCAGAGCCCTTCCAGCAGATCGCCGAGCAAGGTCTTGCCCGTGGCCGGCTCGCCGAGCACATGGAGGTAGGGCACCGTCTCCGCGACCGTGAAGACGTAGGTCAACATGACCCAGGCCGCGATGAGATCTACGACCGGGCCGGGCGCCGAGAAGTAGCGGCGGATGAAGGCCGCCACCTCCCGGCAGAGGTCGAGTGGATTGACGGTCTGACCGGCCAGGAACGCGGCGATGCTGGCCTGAGTCCAACGAGCCTGCCCCAACCCCATGAGGTTCTTCTGGACCTCGCCGAGGTGCACTTGGTGGTGCACGTGGACCTGGTCGAGTGGTCCTGTGTTGCGCGCCGAGTCGATGAACCAGGTGGAGCCGTCTGGACCCTTCCTCGTGATGATGAGGCCGGTGGCCGTGTAGGTCTGCCCGAGTTGTAGGGGAACGGGCTCGACGGTCGGGATGTTCGGGGTTGTGTTCGTGGTCGTGTTCGAGGTTGCTGGTGCTTGCTCGTTCATGGTGTTCGGCTCGAAGTTGTTCACGTGGTTCACAGGTTCACGGCCCTGGTCATCGCGGCCTGGTGCCTGAGGCTGGCCCGTGAAGCGGGGTGGGCCGCCTGGTTCACCTGGTTCACAGAAACGAGTTGGCGCGAGTGCCCAGGTCCCGGCCCGGCTGGTAGCGCCGAGGTAGCAAACGGCGAGCGAATCCATGCAAACCGGTGGACTTCCGGTCGGCCGTCGAAGAGAGAATGTCCAAGGGCAACAGGCGGATGCGACAGGGTGCATGGCGGTGCATACCGCCCGCGACCTCCTACGAATCCGAAGGCCAGAGGTTCAAATCCTCTAGGGCCCGCCAATCAAGAAGCCCCCATCGGGAAACCGGTGGGGGCTTCAACTTTGCGGCGGGCGCCCCGGTGGCCGCCCGCGCGGCGCCAGCCGGTCGTCGGCCTCGGACCCTTCATCGAGCCGCCATTTGACGGGGCACCCTGCAGGACTGCGCCGAGTGCTTCACTGCCACGGGCCACGGATCTGCGGGCGCGGGTTCGGCTCCACGTCCGCCGGGCCCCCGCCGGGTCGTTCGTGCGCCCGAAGTGACACGAGCCGAGCGTGCTTGCGGGCGAGGCCGGGGCCGCCTCACCCGTCCTCCGGCCGCCGGACCAGCCCGGCCAGGGCGGCGGCGCCCTCGCGCTCCAGGCCGTCGGCCACGCCGCGCCGGTCGGCCTCGCTCCGGTTCTGGCTCACCTTCCACTTCCCCTCCAGCCCGGTGATGGTGAGCTCGACGCCCACGATCCCCTCCAGCATGGCCTCGACGTGGTCCGGCGGCGTGGCCCGCCACTGCGGGTTGGCGCGGGCCAGGTGGCCGAGGAGCCGCCCGTGCGGCGCCGGCGCGGGATCGAGGAGCAAGGGGAGGTGGCTGGCGTCGAGGCCGCCGGCCCCGGCGGTGAACAGGGTGGCGAGCCCCGACCGCCGGATGGTGTCGTGGAGCCGCTCGAGGCGGGGCTCGGCGAAGTGGCTGCGCGAGTACATGCGCCATCCTAGCCTCCGCGGCGCCCTCGAGCCCCCGGCCGCGGCCCCTCTCGGCCGGCGCTAGGCCGCCCTCGACGTCGCCGCGAGGGCCGCCGCCGTGAGCTCGTGCAGCCTCGCCTCGAGCAGGAGGCGGGCGGCCTGGTCGCGGTAGCCGGCGCGTCCCAGCCGCTCCGCCTGCCGCCGGTGCTCGGCCGCCTGCTCGCGAAGCCGCGACGGTTGCTGCCGTTCCAGGTCGCTGTCGGTGATCGCCATGGCCGCTCCTGTCCTGGTCTTCGGGCCGCGGGCGCGCAGGCCTGAGTCACGCGCGGAGGTGGCACGGCGGTGACCGGGAGGGGCGACCCCGGGTGGATGGCCACCCGGCCTCCACCCCAAGTCGCCGTGCGGCCGGTTGCCTCATCGCCTTCGCCCCCGCGTGGTGGTGCGATGCGCGGGAGAGCGCCGTCCCCTGGCCCCATGGCATGAGCAGGCCGCCCGCCTACCGGAAGCCGCACGTCGTGACCTCGGTCGTCGCGGTCATCCTGGACGACGCCGAGCGGGTGGTGCTCACCCGCCGCGCCGTCCCGCCGTTCCTGGGCCGGTGGGTCATGCCGGGCGGCAAGATCGCCCTCGGCGAGCCGATGCAGCTCGCGCTGCGCCGGGAGGTGCGCGAGGAGGTGGGGATCGACGTGGCGGTGGGCGGCCTCCTCGACACCTACGAGCACGTCACGCCGGGCGCCGACAACGACCACCACGTCATCCTCTACTTCCGGTGCCGGCCGAGCCGCGCCGAGCTCACGCCCAACCCGGCCGAGGTGGCCGAGGCGCGCTGGGTGCCGCGCGGGGAGCTGGCCGGCTACGACCTGCCGGAGGGGACCCGACACGTCCTCACCGGGCTCTTCCCGGAGGTGGGCGCCGAGGTGGGCGCCGCCGGCCCGCCGGCGCCGGGGCCGCCGCGGGGCGGGGGGCGGACCCCGTGATCGAGATCCACGAGGCGCTCGTCAACCTCGACTACGCGCTGGGCGGCCACCTCCACTGCCTGGTGGCCCAGGTCCCGGTGCGGCTCCGCGCCACCCGGCGCGGCTTCGCCCTGCTGGACCGCGACGCGCAGTGGCGCACCCTGGCCTCGGTGCTCGAGCTCGTGGCCGGCGACGAGCGCTTCCAGAAGCTGCACTTCCTCACCTTCCCGGAGGCGGCGCTGCCCGCCGAGCGGCTCGACGACCTGCTCGGGATCGTGGCGGGGCGCTTCCGGCCCAGCACCGTGACCATGTTCGGGCTGGAGCACGTCCCCCTGCGCGCCTACCTCGACACCCTGCTGCGCTTCCGCCAGGACAACCTGGCGGCCATCCCCGCCGTGGAGCGCGACCTGGCGGCCGGGGCGCACCCCGACATCCCGGTCAACTGGTGCTGCGTGGTGGTGAAGGAGGCCTCCGGGCGGCTGCGGGTCTTCTTCGAGGCCAAGAGCCACCCCTTCCGCGCCGAGGAGTTCCTGGACAAGTCGGACGACCTGTACCGGGGGCGCCACTTCTGGTGGTTCCGCGCCCAGCCGGCCTTCTTCCACTTCATGGTGCTGGTCTGCCTCGACTACCTGTACCGGGACCTCTACGGCTCCAACATCCGGCGCATCGTCGACCACGCCAACCGGCAGTTCTTCGCGGCGCGCCGGGCCCTGGACGCGCTCTTCGTGCTGCAGTGCAACCCCAAGCCCGAGCACCGCGCCTACCGCGACGTGCTGGCCGGCTTCTACGGCGAGTACCTGGAGGACACGCCCGGCGTGCGGGAGACCATCACCGTCTTCGGCAACAGCTCCGACGAGAGCGAGATCGGCGAGCCCTGCCCGGGCGGCTTCGGCGTCTCCTCGGTGGTGCTGGGCCCCAGGTACAGGCTGGCCCGGGTGGCCGCGCCGGAGTTCTCCACCGACGACCTCCACGGCGCGCCCGCCTGCCGGCTCCGCTTCGGGACCGCCACGCGCCTCTACTACTTCAACCTGCCGCTCCACCAGGAGCTCGACCCGCGCAGCAGCCACCAGCCGCTCAAGGTGCACGCCGTGCTCGCCGCGGAGGGCGGCGGCTGGGTCCCGGTCGGTGGCGAGCCGCTCATGGCCGAGCTCTCCGAGCGGGTCGGCCCCCGGCAGGCGGCTACTCGATGAGCTGGGCCGGGGAGACGCCGAGGGCGCGCGCGATGGCGAGCACCGTGGTGATGGGCGGGTTCCGCCCGCCGCGCTCGATGAGGCTGACGTAGGCCTCCGAGATGCTCAGCGCCTGCGCCAGGCTGGCCTGCGTCGCGCCGACGGCCTTGCGCCGCCGCTGGATGCGCTGACCCAGGCTGGCCAGGGTGGCGCGCTGGGCGTGGGGGTCTCGGGTCGTGGGCGTCATGGTCGTCCTCTCCGCTGGCCGCGGACCTGGGCTCTCCAGGGACAGACACCCCGGCGCGGGGAAGGTTAGCGGGCGCCTCGGCGCGAGGCCCCGGGCGCGCCGCCGGCGCCCGGGGCCTCGGGGACCCGGCGGTGGCTACCAGGCGCCCGGGAAGGTGGCCGGCTGCGTGAAGTCGAAGTCGGTCGAGGCGTCGCCGAGCGCCGGCACCGCGCCGAAGGCCGGGTCGCAGGCCACGCCGCTGCCGGCCTGGTGGGCGCTGCCGGCCACGGTCGCGCCGGTGCCGTCCTCCAGCTTCATCATCCAGTAGCCCGCGAAGCTCGTGGTGGCCGGGTCGGTGCCCGGCGCGACGGAGCGGCAGGAGGCGCCGAGCCAGGTGTCGCCGGCGGCGATCTGGCCGCCCGCCGCCCTGGCGTCGGCGCGGCCGTGCACGGCGCCGTCGGCGGCCAGGAACCAGCGCGCCACGGTGGTGGTGTCGGCCGGGAGGGCGTCGGGGTTGGCGGGGCAGAGGAGCACCACGCTGTCCTGGTAGCTCATCAGGCCGCCGACGCCCGGCTCCGAGAGGTGGGTGTATGAGCCGTCGCGCGGGCCGTGCCGGTCGTACGGGCCGAAGGAGAAGCCGTGGAAGGCGACGGCGGTGGTCCGCTTCACGCCGGGCGCCGGCCGGGACGGGTCCTTCACCTGGTCGAAGGTGAGGTCGATGGTGCCGGTGAGCCGCTCGGCCGGGACGACGGCGTGCAGGGCGTCCTCGTCGAAGGTCATGGCCCCGGTGCGCCCCTTGACGGTCCCGCTCGTCGAGTCGGTCAGGGAGCCCCAGAACACCTTGGTCCAGGCCGGCGGCGCCTGGCCGGCCGGGGCGAGGTCGAGCTCGAAGGCGTAGGTCAGGCCGTCGGCGGAGCGCGTCATGGTGAACTGGCGCTGCGGCTCGAGCGCCGTGCCGGTCTGCGACCAGGTGGCGGAGTCGCCGGCCACCAGGCTGGGGTGGCGCGCCACCAGGGCGTCCACGTGGCGCAGGTGGCGCCGGAAGATGGCGTTGAGCCGCCAGGCCACCTCGGCGGTGCGGGCGAAGAGGTGCGGGTGGCACGGATCGGTGTCGGCGGCGCCGGGGGCCGGCGTGGTCGGCAGCGTGGGATCGTCGGGCAGGGTGGCGTCGGCGCTGGTCGTGCCGGCCACCTCGAGGGCCATGGCCGAGGAGGTCGGCGCGTTGGCCGTGAGGTCGGCCGCGGTTGTCGAGCCCGCGCCGCCGCAGGCCGAGAGGAGCAGGGCCAGGACGGGGATGGACGAGAGGCCGAGCAGGCGGGGGATGGGCGTCATGTGGGACCTTTCGCGGGGCGTGGCCCGCTGCTGTTCGAGGGCTCCAACCCGGGTCCGCCCGGCGGGTTGCGCGGCCCCTCCCGGATCAGCCGGTCCGCGCGCCGCGCCGGCGCCGCCGCAGGAGGACCCCGCCGAGCGCCAGGAGCGCCGCGAGCCCGCCTGGATAGCCCCAGGAGATCGAGGCCTTGGCCGGCGGCTTGGGCGTCCAGGCGGCCAGCCGCGCCTCGCGCGCGTCGAGGGCGTCGAGGCCGCGCGCCACGAACCGGCCCAGGGCGAGCCGCCGCAGGGCGAGCCGCCCCGCCTCGGCGTCGCCCGCCTCGG